>JARLGM010000218.1 GCA_031292755.1 Candidatus Sulfopaludibacter sp. | reverse complement strand
ACGCTCGCTCAACCCGGCCAAGTGCCGCGCTGCGCCTAAATTCGCTGCGCGGAATCGCAGAGGTGTGTCTCGGCGTCATAGTCGGCGCTCGCCACGGCGTCAAAACCGGCGAAAACGCTGCTCTTTTAAACCGGCGCTAACAATGAATCACGCGCTACTCGGGCGTGGGCCGCGATGGCCCCTGGAAGGAGCTACCTACTCCTGACGTAGCGCAGCCACGGGAGAGATGCGTGCGGCGCGGAACGCCGGGACCAGACAGGCGGCAAGCGCAACGGTAGTCAGCAACAGAGGCACGGCGATAAACGTCAGCGGATCGACGGGCGGCACGCCATAGAGAAGCTTGGCCATGAGCCGCGTAAGCGCCAGGGCGCCCGCAATTCCGGCCGCCGTGCCGCAGAGCGCCAGAACCATGCCTTCGCCGGCGATCAGTTGGAGAATCTCCGTGGGGCGCGCGCCCAATGCCAAGCGAATGCCGATCTCCCGGCGTCGTCGCGTCGCTGCGTAGCTCATCACGCCGAAAATCCCTACCGCCGAGAGCACGGTCGCAACCATTGCAAACACCGCCAGCAGCGCCATGTTGAAGCGCGCCTCGCCATTGGCGCGCTCGACCACCGCGTCCATTGTTTGCACTTCGGAAATCGTCACATTACGGTCGATCTCCCAGATGCCGTTCTCCACCACCGGCGCCAGGGCGGCCGGATCCCCTTTCGTGCGCACCACCAGCGTAATGTAGTGGCCCTTCGTTTCGGTGTGCTGCAAGTAAGGAAGGAAGAATTCCTCTGACGGGGGCGCGGCCCAGTCGTAGCGCACCGCATTCTTCACGACACCAACCACCGTGAGCCACACGGGCGGCTTGGACGATGAGGGATTGTCCAGGCTGAGGCGCTTACCGATGGCGTTCTCACCCGGCCAGTATCTCTGTGCCATGTACTCGTTGATCACCACCACGCCGGGTGCGCCTGCAGTGTCGCCGTCGTTGATGTCGCGGCCGCGCAGCACCGGTATCTTCATGGTTTCCAGGTAGCCCGGGAGTGCCAGCCGAAAAGCTCCGTCGGGCTCTTCGCCCGGATGCGGCAGGGGACGGCCATCGATCCAGAAAGGGTACCCCCAGAGATCTCCCGCAATGGGCAGATGATTCGTCATGCCCGCGGAGGTAACGCCGGGTATGGCGCGCACTCGTGCGAGCGCGTTCCGATAGAACTCCGGCGCCTGCCCAGGCCCAGCGTCTTGCGATCCTCCCACCGAGAGGACCATGGTGAGAAGATGGTCCGGCCGGAACCCCGGGTCGATGGCTTGGAGCGCCACAAAACTCCGCAGCATCAATCCCGCACCGATCAGCAACATCAGGGAAAGCGCAAACTCGGAGATCACCAGCAATCCGCGCACCCGCTGGCGCGCGGCTCCGCTGCCGGACCGGCCGCCTTCCTTCAACGATTCGGCGGAACTCTGTCCGGGAGCTTGCAGCGCCGGCGCCAGTCCGAAAAGGATTCCGGTGGCGAGCGATACAGCAAGCGTCACGCCGGCCGCGCGCCAATCGAGCGACAGCGTCTCCAGGCGAGGAATGCCCGCCGGACCGAAGCGCACCATGGCGCGCACGCCCCAGTAGGCCAGCAGCAGTCCCACGGCGCCGCCGAGCATAGCCATCGTCACGCTCTCGGCGAGGAATTGGCGAAGGAGCCGGGAGTGGCTGGCGCCCAGTGCGGCGCGCACGGATACCTCGTGAGCGCGCGCGGCCGATCGCGCCAAAAGCATATGCGCCACGTTCGCGCAGGCAATCAACAACACAAATCCGACAGCGCAGAGCAGCGTCAGGAGCGCCGGGCGGATTTCCCCGACGACGCGCTCCTTCAGTGGAACGATCCGCTGGTCGCGGTTGGTGCCTGGATATTGCCGTTCCAGACGTGCCGTAATGGCGGAGAATTCCTGGCGAGCCTGCTCCAGTGTCACGCCGGGTTTCAGGCGCGCGAACAGGCGCAAGCTTTTCCCGCCGCGCTCGGATGCGCGCGGCGCCAGGGCGAGCGGTGCCCATAGTTCGGCGCGAGTCGCCCAGAAGGGTGGGAACTGGAATCCGGCCGGCATCACTCCAACTACCGTGTACGTGTGGCTGTCGAGTTGTATGCGTCGGCCCAGGACGTTCGTGTCCCCGCCGAACTGCCGTTGCCAGAGGGGGTAGCCGAGAACTACTTCGAACTGACGTCCCGGTTGGTCCTCACCGGGCGTGAAGAAACGTCCCAATGCCGGTGGAATGCCCAGGAGTGGCAGAATGTCCGCGCTTACGCGCAGTGCCCAGAGCTTTTCCGGACGATCCGAGCCGGTGAGATCGGGCGACCAGACTTCGGCCGCACCCATGTTGTCGAAGGAGCGGCTTTGCGCTTTCCAATCGGCAAAATTCGCCGGCGCGACCGGCCCGCTTCCATGGTTCAGAATCACGACCAGACGTTCCGGGTCGCGATAACCCAGCGGACGCAGCAGAATCGCATCGACAGCCGTGAAGATGGCCGAATTCGCGCCGATGCCAAGCGCCAGGGCGATGACCGCGACCGCGGTGAATCCAGGATTGCGGCGCATTCCGCGGAGGCCGTAGCGGACATCGCCCCAAAGTTGCTCCAGCCAGATCCAGGACCACATTTCGCGTGTGACCTCTTCCACGAGGCCCAGGTTGCCGAACTCGCGGCGAGCATTCGTCTCGGCCTCGGCAGCGGATTCCCCGCGATCCATGCGGTCGCGGATGGCCATGCGCAAATGGCTCTCGATTTCTTCTCTTAGACGGCGGTTACGATTGCTCATGGCCCAGGATTCCTCCAATAGCGATCACCATTTGCTCCCAGCGGGAGCCCGCAAGACATCGCTGGAGCCGGTGCGGATGGCCTGGCCGATTCCATAGCCATGCCGCGGCCCCCATTGCAGGGTCTGCAGGATGAGCAGGTCGAGCGTGCCTTGCAGCAAGTCAATCCGGTTGCGATATACGGGCGGCTTCCTGAGCATGTTGACGTTCTACATCCTACCATATAGACGCTCTACTCCCTGGGCGGATAGCAAGAGACCGCGGCTTGAGATTGCTGCGCTTGCGGGAAGTGCAATGACGGGTGGTAGGGATGAGTCTTGCGTTTGGATGTCTGCCGGTAGAGACCGGTACGAACTATAGAAGTCCGGAGTTCACGGTCTTCCCACGTCACCACGTAGTTTTCCGTTCCGCCCGCCCTCGCAGGGAGAGAGGTGGAGTTTGCCGGAAAGCCCCGCAGGTATAACCGTGATCGGCCAGAATGCGGGTGACCAGGCGTTCTTCGGGACGGGTGCGCTGGCCGTTGGCGCGAAGGCCGGTGGTATGCGGATAGCGGCCGGTGAGAAAACTTCCGCGCGAGGGCGCGCACACCGGGTTCTGGACGAAGGCAACTCTAGGATAACAGGCTCCGAGATGGAAGTCTAACCAGCAGAAAACAAGCAAGATAGTGGGGCAATAATGTCCATATTTAAACTGGCTTGGGGGCCCTGAACTCGAGTAACATCGCTATGGAACCAATCTTGAACCGATCGGCCTGATCCTCCTGGGGTGCGTGGTCCGGGCAAACTCTGCGCCAAGTCAGAAGCACCCTGGGACCATCGGCCGGGCGTGATCGTTAGTCGATTGTTGTCTCCCAACCCGATACCATGCGGAGGTTTATGATCCCGCCCGAGAAGAGCGATGCAGTGTTTCGAGGCCTGCGCGAGGCTTTCGGCACAACGACCATCGAAGATATTCGTAGGCTGGCCAAGGGTCTCAGTTCCGACCTTGTGTTCCGCATCGTCGTAAGGGGAACTCCATTCCTGCTGCGGATCAACACGCGTATGGATGAGAGGAACGACCCGGTTCGCGTCTTCACCTGTATGAAGGCGGCGGCGGAAGCAGGTCTGGCACCTCGTGTCCTGTACTCCAAGACGGAAGATGGCATCGCGATCATCGACTTTATTGAAGCCGTCGACTTTCCGTCGAGGCAAGCGCTGGTCCTTCTTCCCCGAACGCTGCGAAAGCTCCATGCGCTGCCGCCATTTCCCAAAGCGTTCAACTACGTCACCGCACACAACTTCTTCATCTGGAAATTACGCACGGCCGACCTGCTCCCTCACGGTGAGACCGAGCAGGTCTTCCGCCGCTATGAACAAATCTGCGCCGCTTACCCTCGTCTCGATGCGGATCTGGTGTCGTGCCACATGGACCTGAAGCCGGAAAACATCCTGTTCGACGGCTGCCGCATCTGGCTCGTGGACTGGATGGCAGCTTCGCTGAACGACCGCTACTTCGATCTGGCGATTGTTGCCAACTTCGTAGTCACGAGCGATGCGGACGAACGGACGTATCTCGAGGAGTATTTGGGGCCACCGCCCGATGAGTACCAACGCGCGCGATTCTTCCTGATGTGTCCGGTGGTGCACATGTTCGCCGCCGCAGTCTTCCTGTTGCTTGGTTCGGCTGGCAAGCCGATCCGGCAAAGCGAGAACCCGCCCTCATTCCGCGATTTTCACGAGCGGATCTGGGCAGGCGAGATCGATCTGGCGGACAACGATCTAAAGATCGTTTATGCCATGGTTCACTGGGACCGGCTCTTACAGAATGTGCGGCAACCGCGCTTTGACGAAGCCCTCAGAATCGTCTCAGAGCGGAATACAAGCCAGGAAGGGGTGCGCCTGCTTTTGCCGAGTGCTCCATAAGAGGAGAGCAACTCCCGGATGTCTGCCGGTAGCGTCACCACGTAGTTTTCCGTTCCGGCAGGGGGTCTACGGTTTCGATCATCCGCGCCAATAACTTCTGCATCATCTCGGCGCGGACAGCCTTCGCCCGGGCGGAGGTCCACAGGTTCTCCACTTCCCCGGGGTCCTGCTCCAGATCGTACAATTCGCCGGTGTCGAGGTTCTGGTAGTAGGACAGTTTGTAGCGCGCGGTGCGGACGGAAGCGGCCATGGGCGGCGGATCGTACAGGGAAGAGGAATCGAAATGCTCGCAGTAGACCGAATCGCGATGAGCCTGCCGTTCACCGCGCAGCACGGGGCCGAGCGAATGTCCCTGCATCCCGGAGGGTACGGGTATCCCGGCGGCTTCGAGCAATGTGGGTGCGAGGTCAGTCATTTCGACCAGGGCATCGGTCCGTGTCCCGGCCTTGTACTTGCCCGGCCACCGGATCATCAGGGGGACGCGGGTCATGCAGTCGTAGAAATAAGGCCCCTTGAGATAGATGCCGTGGTCCCCCAGCATTTCGCCGTGGTCGCTCATGTATATGACGATGGTGTTCTCCGCCTGACCGGAATCCTCGAGAGCTTGCAACATGCGGCCCACTTCGGTATCGACCTGCTCGATCATGGCGTAGTAGGCCGCGGTGATGCGGCGATGGGTCAGGTCGTCGGTCTTGGCGAAGGAGACGGCGGTGCCGCCATAAGCGCCGTTGTGATCCACGGTCTGGAAGAGCGGCTTGGAGGCCAACTCGCCATCGTGGTAGACGGGCGAGGGCAGTTTTTCGGGGTCGTACCGATCCACGTAATCCTTGGTGGGCCAGAAGGGGTGATGCGGTTGGAAAATATTTACGGACATCAGCCAGGGATTGAATTTCCGCTGCTGCCGGACGAATTGGATGGCCATGTCGGAACACCAGGCGGTCTGGGTGTACCTGGGATCCACCGGCACGCCCCAGGCGACGGTGCGCGGCGGCGCTTCCGGCCAGGTTACACCCTTGTCCTTGAGCCAGACGCGCCACATGTTCCTGCCGGGCCACGTGTCGGTGAGGTCGTGACTCCACCAGAAGACCTGATAGCCATCGTCGATGCGGTCCTCGTTCCGCCCGCCCTCGCAGGGAGAGAGGTGGAGTTTGCCGGAAAGCCCGCAGGTATAACCGTGATCGGCCACGATGCGGGTGACCAGGCGTTCCTCCGGACGGATGCGCTGGCCGTTGGCGCGAAGGCCGGTGGTATGCGGATAGCGGCCGGTGAGAAAACTTCCGCGCGAGGGCGCGCACACCGGGTTCTGAACGAAGGCATGGGTGAAGGTGACCGAATCGTCCGCCAACTTCCGCAGATGGGGCGTGCGGATGTATTGGTTGTTCAGGCCTTCGATGGTGTCGTAGCGCTGCTGGTCGGCGACGATCCAGAGCACGTTGGGCATGCGCCCGCCGCCGGTTTCGCGGGCGGCAACCGGCCAACTGTGGGCGCCGGGTTGGGGCACCTGCATCTGCTGTGCCGCACCGGCCTGAAGCGCGGCCGCGCCTCCGGTCATCAAGGACTGCAGGAGTTGCCGCCGGTTCATGGTTCGCCTTTCGTCTGCCCTGTATTATCGCCCAGGCTTGACGGAGACCGCGATGAGCGCGGGCTGGCGCAGGGTCTGATAGACGACGCAATAGCGCTCGGTGAGGCGTTGCAACGTGACGAGTTGTTCCGCGGTGGCGTCCGTATCGAGTTCGAACTGAAGCCGGATCTGTTGGAAGCCCACCGGCACGTCTTTGTCCACCCCAAGGGTTCCGCGAAAATCCAGGTCGCCCTCGGCGCGCACGGTGCCACCCCGCAGATTCACGCCGATGGAGGTCGCGACCGACGCCATGGTGACGCCGGCACAGGCCGCCAGGGCTTCCAGCAGCATATCGCCGGAACAGGCGAAGGCGCCGGGTCCGCCGGTGGCCGGATGCAGGCCCGCCTCCACGAGCGCCTTGCCGGTCTGGATGCTACAGGTGACATGCTCGCCGATCCGGCCCTCCGCCTTCAGGGTGATGAGGGCGGCATCCGGCTGCGAGCGATAGCGTTCTTTGAGAGGGGCCTGCGCGGCCCGCAAGTCGTCGATGTTCATGGATCTTTGAGTATGCGGTTCGCTTGCGGCAAGCCGCAACGTGCCGGAGCCGGATCAGGGTCTCACCCCCTCCACGTTCAACTGGATGGAATAAATGCTCGTGCTGGCCGTCATGTAGAGGGTCTTGCCGAGATAGCCGCCCCAGGCCATATTACTGACGGTTTCCGGCACTTTGATGGTTCCCAGATGCTTTCCCTCCGCGGAAAAGATCCAGACACCGCCGGGACCCGCGCTATAGATATTACCTTCCCGATCGACCTTCATGCCATCCGGGTTGCCGGGGGCGCGTTCCGACGTGGCATCGTAGAGAAGCTTACCGCCGGTAAGCGAACCGTCGGGCTGCACCCTGTATCGCATCCACAATTTCTTTGGCCCGGAGTTGTCCACGTACAGGAATTTCTCGTCGGGTGAAAGGGCAATCCCATTCGGTCTGGGGAGATCCTGAATCAGAAGCTGGAGCCTGGCGGGGTCCGGCGGCGAGCCGGGTTTTTGTTCCGTGGCGCCGGCAATGCGATAGACGCCGTTGACGCGCAACTGCCTGGCCGGGTCGCGATCGCTTTGCGACGGAAGGCCGTAGGGCGGATCGGTGAAATACAGAGAGCCGTCGGACCGATACACCAGGTCGTTGGGGCTGTTGAGTTGCTTGCCCTGGTACTTGTCCGCCAGAACGGTCACCTGGCTCCAGGGATCGGGCTTTTCCAAACGCCAGACGTCCCGCTGTGCGTGCCCGGCGACGGTCAGCCGTTGTTGCGCATCGAGAGTCATGCCGTTGGAGCCCGGTTCGGGACCGCCGAAGGGTGCTGAACCCTTATAGCCGCTCGGATGCAGGAACACGCTGGCGACCTCGCCGGGCCGCCATCGCATGATGTTGTTGCCCGGAATCTCGGCGAAAAGCAGAGTCCTGTTGTCGATCCAAACCGGTCCTTCGATCCACTTGTTGAAACCGGTAGCGTCGCGAACCAGGGTGGGTTTCGCGGGTACCAGGCGGTCGAGTGCGGGATCCAGTTTCTCCACGCTCTGGGAAAAGAGAGAAGTAGCGGAAGCGAGGAGGGCGGCGCACAAGACCGCGGATGCGTCTCTCACACGGGTCATTGTATAACGCACGTTGTCGGCGCGCCGGAAGGAGCGCCCTGATAAAATCGAACTATCCCGATGTCCACAGAGACTAGAAGCGCCGGCGCGCGCCCGTTCTTTTCCCGCCACGGCACGCTGTCGAAGTGGCATCCGAACTACGAATACCGGCCGGGCCAGGTGGAAATGGCGGAGGCCGTGGAATCTGCCCTCACCGACAAACGGCACCTGATTGTGGAGGCCGGGACGGGCACCGGCAAGACGCTCGCCTACCTGGTGCCGGCGCTGCTTTCGGGCAAGCGCATCGTGGTATCCACCGGGACCAAGAACCTGCAGGAGCAGCTTTTTTTCAAAGACGTTCCGTTCCTGCAAAAGCATTTTCCGCGCCCGTTGAAGGTCTGCTACATGAAGGGGCGGAACAACTACGCGTGCCGCCAGAAGATCTACGACGCGGAAAAGGAGCCGGTGCTGACCGGCCTGGAAGAGGTCGCCGATTTCCAGATTATTCGCGAATGGGAGAAGACCACGGAGTTCGGCGACCGGGCCGAGATCAAGACGCTGCCCGAAGGCAGCACGGCCTGGGCCAAAGTGGATGCCCGGACGGACCTGTGCAGCGGCCAAAAGTGCCCGAATTACGAGCGCTGCTTCATCACCCTGATGCACCAGAGGGCTATTGAAAGCGACGTGATCATCGTCAACCACCACCTGTTTTTCGCCGACCTGGCGCTGCGCGACGAGAATTACGAAGGCGGCATTCTGCCCGAGTATCACGCCGTGGTGTTCGACGAAGCGCACGAAATCGAAGATGTGGCGGGCCAGTATTTCGGCGTCTCGGTGAGCAATTACCGCTTTCAGGAACTGCGGCGGGACATCGCCGCGATGGGGCGGAGTAAGAAGTTCGGCACGCCGGAACTGGAACGCGTGCTGGCCCGGCTGGACGAGATCAGCATGCGGTTTTTCGGCCTGTTCGGCGAGGCCGAGCGGCGCGTGGCTTTTCAGGGGCGCCACTCCTTCCGGGAGGACAATGAGGAGATTTATTCGGACCTGCTGGCGGCTCTGGACCTGATCGGGTCGCAGCTCAAAGTGATTCAGAGCCCGCCCGACGAGATCATTCCGCTGTTCCGGCGCACCAGCGAACTTTCGCTGGGGTTGCGCTTCATCATGGAAGAGGACGACGAGGAGCAGTACGTCTTCTGGGTGGAAAGGCGCGGCCGCACCTGCTTTTTACAGGCGACCCCGATCGACGTTTCCAAAATTGTCTCCGAGCGCCTCTTCGCCAAGGTGGATACCGCGGTGCTCACTTCGGCGACCCTGGCGGTGGCGGGCGGCTTCGACTATGTGCAGCGGCGGCTGGGGCTGGAGAATCCACGCACCCTGGTGGTGCCGGGCCACTTCGACTATCAGAAGCAGGCTCTGCTCTACGTGCCGCAGGAGCTGCCGGAGCCCCGGAACCCGGCATTTGCCAAACTGGCCGCCGAAGAAGTGGTGCGGATTCTGGAGCACAGCCGGGGGCGGGCCTTCGTCCTGTTCACCAGCTATCAGCAGATGCGAGTGGTGTACGACAAAGTGTCGCTGGAGATCGACTACCCCACGCTGTTGCAGGGCACCGGACCGCGCAATGCCCTGCTGGAAGAGTTCCGCGCCACGCCGAACTGCGTTCTGTTCGCCACCAGTTCGTTCTGGCAGGGAGTGGATGTGCCGGGCGAGCAGTTGAGCTGCGTTATCATAGATAAACTGCCCTTTGCGGTACCCAACGATCCGGTGGTCAATGCGCGAATCGACAACATCCGCAAGGCAGGAGGGAATCCCTTCTACGATTACCAGGTTCCGCAGGCGGCCATCGCTTTGAAGCAGGGATTCGGCCGGCTGATTCGCAGTAACACCGACCGCGGCGTGCTGGTGCTGCAGGACAACCGGATTACCAAGCAGCGCTACGGCCAGGTGTTCTTCGACAGCCTGCCTGATTACGGATTCACAACCAATTTGCAGGACGTGGAGAAGTTTTTCGATGTTTGAAGTAACGATTGAAGAGACCTTTGCCGCCGGACATGCCCTGCGGAATTACCGCGGGAAATGCGAAAACGTGCACGGCCACAACTATCGCTGCCAGGTGAGCATTCAGGGCGAGAAACTGGACGAGATCGGGCTGCTGGTGGATTTCGTGGAGCTGAAGCGGGTGGTTCACGGCGTATTAGACCGGATGGACCATCAGTGGCTCAACGATTTTCCGCCGTTTAACGCGATCAACCCCTCGGCCGAGAATATGGCGAAGTTCATCTACGATGAGGTC
>JARLGM010000217.1 GCA_031292755.1 Candidatus Sulfopaludibacter sp. | reverse complement strand
CCGCACGCCCTTTGTCGCCGCGCCTTCCAGCGTCACCGCCACGCTGGTGCTGGCCGGCGCCGTACACGCCGTCATCGCAGCGTCCTGCACGTCAATCAGGCGCACCAGCGGCTGCGAAGTCGAAGGCGCATCCACATCCACGCGATCCAGATGCAGGCCCTGGACATCC
Source organism: Candidatus Sulfopaludibacter sp. (assembly GCA_031292755.1). Taxonomy (GTDB): domain Bacteria; phylum Acidobacteriota; class Terriglobia; order Bryobacterales; family Bryobacteraceae; genus Sulfopaludibacter. The sequence goes on along the minus strand of JARLGM010000217.1, from coordinate 10,092 downwards.
TCGAAATGAAGAGCCGGACGCTCATCGGGTCGCGACGCGGAAATGGCCACGTTCTCGAATTTCAGACCCGCCACGTGCCGGCAGTAAAAGCCGTACGAAGGCAGGCGGTCGAACATGCGCGCCTCGGGATACGCCTTGATCTGCTCCGGCACCGGCCGGTCCATCCAAGCCGCCTTCCCGCCTTCCTCCGTGTCGATCCGTATATTGGACAGCGTCACATCCTGCACGGCGTGCCCCGGAATACCGGTGATGGACGACGTCAGGATGGCACCGGTGGCATGCACGTTCTCGATCATCACGCCGCGCATTTTGCCGCTACCGTTGCGCCCGCCCAGCCGCAGGAAGATGGGCGTGCGGACCCGCTGCATCCGGATGTTTGAGATCGCCACGCCATCCAGCCACCCGCCGTCCACCATCTCCAGCGCAATGCCGCTGATGACGCGCGCGTTCAGCGGCACATCGTCGTTGTAGATCACCGAATTGCTGAAGGTCACGTTCTCGAACCCGCCGCGCGTGGCCGTCCCGAACTTCAGCCCGTTGCAGCAACAGGTGAGCACGCAATTGGTAATGGTAATGTTTTTGGACAGGCCCAGCCGGCCGTAAGGACTCTCGCTCTTCAGGCAGATGCAATCGTCTCCCGTCGCGATGTCGCAATCGCTGATGAAGACGTTGCGGCAGCAGGTCGGGTCGATGCCATCGGTGTTGGGGCCGATGATCGGGTTCCGAATCTTCAGACCGCGGATGAGCACCGTGTCGCACTCGATCGGCCGCAGCGTCCAACCGGAAGAGTTGGCCAGCGTCACATCCTCGATGCACAGGTTGCGGCAATGGAAGAACTCCACCATGGGCGATGGACGGTCCGTAGGCTTCCAATCGTAAGTCGCAACGTCGCGCCACAGGTCCTCCGGTTTGGGCGGGACCCGGTTCGCCGGCACCCAAAAAGCGCGGCCTTGCCCATCGATGCGCCCGCTGCCGCGGACCGTGACGTTCTCCGCGTCGCGTGCAAACAGCAGATGCTTGCCATTGGCGTCGCCTTTGGCGGGCGGGCCGGGCTCCAGCGTGTAATCCGCCAGGTCTTTGCTGCCCAGCAGCGTGGCGCCGGCCTCCAGGTGAAAGGTGACGTTGTCCTTCAGTACGACGGTGCCGGAGAGATATGTGCCGGGCGAAAGGTAAACCGTGCCGCCGCCGGCCTGCGCGCAAGCGTCCACCGCTTTCTGGATTGCAGCCGTGTCTTTGGATTTGCCGTCGCCCCGCGCGCCGGATTCGCGGACGTCGAACACACGCCCGGCGCCGCGGCTGAACGGAGCGGCGGCCAGAGCCATTGCGAAAAATTTGCGTCGTCTCATTGTTAGTTCAATTCCAGGCGGAAATCACACCGCGGCATTCGCCCAGGCCGATGCGGCGATAACCGGGAGCCTCGCACCAGCCGCGGAAAATCACTTCGTCGCCGTCCTCCAGAAAACGCCGCTGTTCCCCTGTGGGCAGTTCCAGCGGCTCGGCGCCACGCCGGGTCAGCTCCAGCAGGCAACCGCGATTTTCCTTCTCGGGGCCGGAGACCGTGCCGCTGCCGATCAGGTCGCCGGGCCGCAGATTGCAGCCGTTCGAAGTGTGATGCGCCACCATCTGGCTCAGCGTCCAATAGAGTTGCGCGAAATCCCCGCGGCTCACGCGGATCGGGCTGCTCATGCGCGCCGATCGTAGCCACACTTCCAGCGTAATGCCCAGGGCGTCCGGCGAACCGCCGGCGAGATGCGGCAAAGGCTGCGGATCGCCTTCCGGGCGCGGCTCCGGCATCCGCCGGAACGGCTCCAGCGCTTCCATAGTCACCACCCACGGCGATATGGAGGTAGCAAAACTCTTGGCAAGGAACGGACCCAGCGGCTGATACTCCCATGTCTGGATGTCGCGCGCCGACCAGTCATTCAACAGGCAAACGCCTACGATATGGCCGGCGGCCTCCACCATGGGAATTGGCCGGCCCAGCGGATTGCCCGGCCCCAGAAACGCGCCGACCTCCAGTTCGTAATCCAGGCGGCGGGTCGGACCATAGACGGGTGGCCCGGCGGGCGAGTCGGCGATCTGTCCCGACGGACGGCGGATTGGCGTACCGCTCACTACGATGGACGACGCGCGCCCGTGGTATCCCACCGGCAGCCATTTATAATTCGGCAGCAGGGGATTATCGGGACGAAACATGCGGCCCACGTTCGTGGCATGGTGGATGGACGCATAGAAGTCCGTGTAGTCGCCGATCTCGCACGGTAGTTCGAAGCAGGCCGCGGCAATCGGAAATAGCAACTCATCGGCGCCAGCCGTGCGGGTCGTCAGGTAATGGCTGATGCGGTGGCGAAGCGACAACCGCTCGGCCCGCGTCATCGCCATCACATCGCGCAGGGACGCCAACTGGAACGCCGCCGTGGCATCCAGCATCTGATCGCCGATGGCCACGCCGGCGCGCGGCGAATCGCCCGGAAATCGCCGGTACGTCGCGAAGGGCAGATTCTGGATGGGGAAATCAGTGTCCGCAACGTTGGCGGATTCCACCCAACTCTTCAGAGCCGGGTCGTGGGTGTGGTCGATCATGGCAGCAGCCCCAGTTCGCGCAAATCGGCGACGGGCTCTTCGAAGGAGCAAGAGCCAAAACTGTGTGCGAACTCGCGGCGGGCGGTCTGAATCTGCGTCGTGGACAGCGCGCATCCCCGCCAGCGCAACGCATCATCGGCGAATTCGAACGAGCGGGCATCCCGGTCGTCAAGCATATCCAGAATGAAGGAGCGTTCGGCGCCGTGCCAGGCAAATGCCGCGGCCGTGAAGACGTTCAGGAAGCCATGCATCGAGGCGGACCGGATGGCGTGATGCAGCCCCGCCGTGGCCTTGAACGGTACGCGCCGCGCCGCCGCGCCGCACAGAAACGCCGCGATCCCTTCGGACGTGATGTCCGACGTGCGGATCTTGGCAAACCCGCTTTCAATAGCCTCCAGTGGCGCTTCGCAATAGGTCGGCAGCGAAAGTTTGCACGCCAGTTTCGTCTCGAAAGTCTCCACCTGCGACGGCTGCGGTCCGGGCTCGGTCTCCACGATCAGGCTGATGCGCCATCCCTCGCCCAGCCGCAGCTTGGGCAATGGAAGCACCAGCCGGTTGAGCATCCACGCCTCATGCGACGCCAGGTAGGCGGAGTAGTTGGCGCACGTCTCGTCCAGCGATAACAACGCCGGTGGATAAAGACCCGCGTAGTCGATAATGTGCGAGAGAAGCGCTTCGAGGGAGCCCGTGCGATAAGCCTCCTGGCCTGTCGGTTTTATCTTATCGCGCGGCCGTCACCAGCGCCTTGGGCGAAAGCGTGACCATACCGTTGCCATCCCAGATCAGCAGCCGCCCCTGAAAATCCCCTGCGATGCACAACCTGCCATCCGCGGAGACCGCCACTTTCGTGAGCAGCGCGGGCGCGGCATTGCTGGCCGCTTTCTGCTTGCCATCCATTCCCCAGATGCGAATCGTGGAATCGCGGCCCACGCTCACCAGCCGTCCGTCGGGCGTGAACTGCACACTCAGCACGCCCCCGGGCGGAGTACCGAAAGTCCCTTGCGGGGGCTTCGGCTGGTGCGCCTTCGCCATCGTTGCCACCGGAAAGCCATCGCCTGCATTCCAGATGATGATCTGACCGTCTTCGCTGCCCGATGCCAGCAACTGGCCGTCTCCGCGCCAGCCCAAAGACGTCACCGAGTCCTTGTGCTCCGCCAGGTTGCCCACCGGCACGCCGCTCGCGCTTTCCCACAGGAAGATACCGCCCGCGCGATCCCCCGTCGCCAGGCGCGTGCCATCGGGGCTGAATTCCAGCGCGGTGATCCAATCGGTGTGTTTCTTGAGCTCGTACAGTTCCTTGCCGTCCGCCACCGAGTACACCTTGACGATCTTCTTCGGCCCGCCCAGCGCCACCAGCTTGCCGTCGGCCGTGACATCGGCCGCGAGCACGACGTCCATTTCCTGCCCAATCGCTGCCAGCCGTTTGCCGCTCTTCACATCGAAGAGAACCACCTTGCCCGACTGCACGCCCTTCCCGCCCCCGGCCAGCAGCGTCGCGCCATCGCGGCTGAAGCGCAGCACATACGGGATGCCTTCGGGAAACGCCAGTTCCCCGGCAGGCGTGCGCTTTGCCAGATCATACAAGTAGATGCGCTCGTGACCCGCCACGGCCAGCAGCGGAGCCCATGGACTGGCCGCCAGAGCCGTCACCGGATTGGCGCGCTCGGTTTCGGCCAGGGTCACCGGCGGCAACTCCAGCGGCATCGCGGGCCCGCCCGCGGGCTTGTTCAACGCGGTAGGCTTGTAATCCAGCGACGGCCCGGCCGGCCCCTTCGGCACGCTCAGCGCCGTTTCCAGCAGGCCCTGCTGGATCCATTCGCGAATCAGCGCGATCTCCGCATCCGGCAGCTTCGCGCCACCCAGCGGCATTTGCGGCGCGCCTTCCTCATGCGACACAGCCTTAAACAGAAGGCTGGATGTGGGACGCCCGGCCATTACCGCATCGCCTGAGTTGCCGCCCTTCACCACGCCCGCATAAGCCTCCAGGTTCAGGCCGGAGCGCATCTCGCCGGCACTGTGGCAGGCGAAGCAGCGGCGCGCGAAAAGCGGTTTGATCTCGTCGTCGTAATTCGGATGCTTACCGGCCTGCGCGTAGACTAGCGCGGGCGCGAAGACCAGGATGGACAGCAGCCGCGGCATTAGTGGTTAAACTCAAACTCGGTGGAGTTCAGCAGCGCCCAAAAGATATCGTCGTAGGCCTTGCGGTCACCCGGGCTGGAAGCCACCAGCGGCATCAGCCTCTTTTTTTCGGGCTCCGAAGGTTTGCGCGCCAGCGCACGGATGAACAGCTCATCCACAATCTCATCCGGCTTCTTCTTATGTTCCAGCATCGCCGTAACCACGGTGCTGCGATTCAGCTTCCCTTCCACCGTGTCGCCATTCACCAGGTGCAAAGCCTGCGCCAGGGTGGGCTCCAGGCGCGTATCGGAAGCAAATACCGAATCGCGCTGGCACAGGCCGAACGTCTTCAGGAAATAGTTGTTGGCCAGGTAATTGCCCTCGTCCAGTTCTACAGCGCGGACTCCATTCGGCGTCTGGTTGAATTGCGTCGGCGTGCCGGTCGCCTCCGCGATGGAATCCAGCAGCACGTCGGCGCGCAATCGCCGCAAGTGCTGGTGCGAAAATTGCGAGGCGTCGTCGCGATTGGTTTCGTTGGGCGTGGTGGATAGCTGGTACGTGCGCGAATTGCAGATATCGCGGATCAGACGGCGGGCATCGAAGTTGTAGTCCGCCAGGTGCTGTCCCAGCGCTTGCAGCAGTTCCCGATTGCTGGGCGGATTGCTGATGCGCACATCATCCACCGGGTCGACAATCCCGCGCCCGAAGAACTGCGCCCAGATGCGATTGGCCAGATTCTCGCGGAACAGCGCGTTGTCTTTCGATGTCAGCCACTCCGCCAGCGCCCGGCGCGGGTCTTTGCCCTTCACATCCGGCGCGTCGCCGCCCAGGAATTTCGCCGGCACCGGATGCCCGTCCAGCAGGTGTTTGGCGGGTGCGGCGTTGGCGTCGTCATAAATGAAGAACTCGCGCTCTTCGCTGGCCAGCTTGCGCTTTACGCCGGTAAAAAAACTGACGAAGCCGTAGTAGTCGTCCTGCGTCCAGCGGTCGAACGGGTGATTGTGGCACTGCGCGCACTGCACGCGCACGCCGGTGAAGACCTGCGAAACGTCCTGCGCCACTTCCTTGGCATCGTACTGGCCCTGCGGCAGCATCGTGTACAGGTTCACCGCCGGGTTCCGCAGATTGCTGCCCGTCGAGTCAATCTGCGCTTGCACGAACTGATCCAGCGGCACGTTCCGCTTCATCTGGTCGTGGATCCACTCGCAATATTCGTTGGCCGCCTTGCGGTCCGTGCCGAAGGAGCTGTTGTTGTCGCTGCGCACCTTCAAAGTCTCGGCCCATCTGCTCGTCCAGACGTCCGCGAACTCTTCACGCTGCAAGAGCGCCTCCACCAGTCTGGTGCGCTTGCCGGGCGAGCGATCGTGCAGGAAGCTCTCGTATTCCTTGGGAGTGGGCAGCAGGCCGATCAGGTCCAGATACAGGCGGCGCAGAAACTGCTCATCGCCCGCGACGGCGCTGGGCAGAATGCGCAGGTTCTTCAGCTTGGCATCCACCAGGTCGTCAATGTAGTTCGCGGAAGTCAGCTTGGGCCATTTGAATTTGCCCGGCGGCAGAACTGTGATTTCGGCGCCGGTGGTGTACTTGGCAAAGCGCGCGAATACGAACGTATCGCCGCGCTTCCCGGGTGTCACCGTGCCCTGATCGTCGATATCGGCGGTCGATTTGTTGTTGGTCAGATACAACGCCAGTTCATTCACCGGCCTGCTGCTGCCGTCCGAATATTTGGCGATTACCTGCAGCGCGCGCAGCTTGTCCTTCGGGTTGAAAACAATCTTATCGGGGACCAGCGCGATTCCGGTCACTTGTGGCACATTGGCGGCATCGTCCGGCGCACCGGCCTGAATCCACTTCAGCAGCGTGGCATAGTATTCGCTGTCCGGCTTGAAGCGCCGGCCGCCCGAGTGCGGCACCATGCCTGTGGCCTTGAGCAGCAGCAGGCTTTCCTGAGGGACGGCGAGATCCAGACGCCGGCCCGGAATCTGTCGGGTGATGCGGTAGTAGTCCCCCGCCGGGTCGTAACCGAAAAGCGAAAGATGAAACCCGTCCTTGCCGATGGCCGCGCCATGGCATCCGCCGCTATTGCATCCGGCGCGGAAAAACACCGGCATCACATCCAGCCGGAAACTGAGCGGCCGCGCGGGCGGTGGCGGAAGCGTGGGCTTCTTCACGCCCTTGCCGGACTTGTCGGCACCAAAAGCCAAAATGGCAAGCAGGAAGATCAAGACCGGAAAGAATCCGCTATTCCATCTGCGTTCATCAGCGTTCATCTGCGGCCCATAACTCTTCACCGCGAACCTCCCGCGGTCGCCGGAGCATCGATGCGCAGAATCCCGGATCCCGTATGCTGCCGGATGATCTGCCCTTCCTCCGTGATGGCCACTTCGCACCCGATGCCCTTGTACAATCCGGCCAGCACATCCATATCGGCCGAAAGGTGGAACACCACTTCGCTATCCTTCGCGCCAATCGTTGGCGCCGGCTCCGTCATCGTCACACCCTTGGGAAGCTGTCGCAGGGTAATCGTCGCCTTGCCGGGAAACGGCCTGTTCTGATGCAGCACGCCCACCAGCACGCCCTGCCGGCCGCGCTCCACGCTGGTGCGCTGCAAGTCGATGGTGAGATACGGCTCCGTCACTTTCAGGTCGATGAATTGCGAAGAGACGCGGATGCGTCCCACACCGCTGTACGAATCGCCGCCCGTGGTGGAAGCGCTCATCGCTACCTTATATACTCCGGCCGGCGCCTTTTCGTTGGCCTGAATCTTGAACGCCGCTTCGGTCTTGCGGGCGGGAATCGTGACCACGCCCTCCTTGGATACGCCGTTGGGAAGCCAGTCCGGCTGTATCTCGATGGGACCCTGGAAATCGCCGTGCCGCGTCACCCGCGCGGTAAGCAGCAGTTCGCTGTTCTGCGAAATCCCGATATCCGGCTGCGCCAGTTCGATATCGAACGGCGCGGGCTGCGTCACGGCCAGCGCATACTTATCCAGGAACACGTAATGCCACGGCAGTTCGCCGGGCCGGTTGGTCAGCGCAAATCCCTGGCGCGAAGCACTGTCCACATGCGCGCTCTTTTCGACCGGGCGCGCCAGCAATTCGATCAGCGCCGCCTGTGGTTGGGCATTGGCAGCCGCTACGAACTGCACCGGCATCCGGGTAGCGCCTTTGGCATACCGCGGCGCGATCATGGTGACGCCCGCGGGCAGGCCGCGCGCTTCCAATTCGATTTCGCCCTTGTACGCGTTGCCGAATCCCTGCGCCAGTTGCACATCCACCGTCCAGCGATTGCCCTGCGGCACAATCAGACCGGTGAGCCGCGGCATCTGGTACCCGTCGTTCATCGTGATGTGCGTGTAGATGGTGTCCCGCACCGGCTCCACCTCCACGCGATACACATGATCGGAACCGCCCGCACCGGTGGTGTCTTCCACTCCCAGCACGTACTCGCCATCGGCCGGCACTTTGAAAATGGCGATCGGGTCAAGTTGATCCTTCACGTGCCACGTTCCGCGCGCCGAAGGCTCGCCCAGGTCCACCAGGCGCGCGTCGTCGGCATCCAGCAGATGCCTGGGATCCTTCGCCGTGGTAATCCAGATCTTGGGATCTACCGGTGCGCCCAGCGTGCGGGCGAACGCCTGCACCTTCCACGCCTGCCCCTTCTTCGCCATGAAGTGGAAGGTCTGCGCCTCGCCGGGCTTCTCCAGAATGCCGTTGAAGGCCGCGGGCAGCGTGGCCACCGGATCGCCCGCCATCACGTTCGGATACGGTGAGACGCGCAGCACGTTAGGCGAAGGCGCGCCACCCGGGAAATACGGAAACGGGCCGGTCTCTTTCGGCAGCACCAACTGCTCGCTGCGTTCGCCCGCCGGGTCGCCCAGAATGCGCGCGGAGATGGTCGAGCCGGCCTGCCCGCCCGCGGGAAAAATCGCCGTCGGCCGCGAGAACGTGCCGATGTGCGCGCGGTACCAGGCCTGCCGCGGCGGATAGAAAATCTGCTGCCTGATCTCGATGAAGTACACGCCGGTGCGCGGCGCAATCACCGATAGCACCGGGTCCTGCACATACAGCGCGGAATCGTCGTCGCGGCCCAGTTCCTTGCCGGCGGAATCCAGAATGCGCACGCACAGATCGTTTTCCCCCTGGAAATGCAGGGTCCCCAGGCGCGCGGCCTCCACTTCCACGCTGATGCGCTGCCCCTGTTGCGCCTGCACGCGGTAGAAGTCCTTGTCCATATCGGGGCCGGGTAGAATCTGGCCTTCCACCGTCACGTTCATGGGAATGGCCCGCGCCTTCTCCATGGTGTCGTCTTCGCCGATCTTGGATTCCAATTCGTAGAACGTGGGGAACGGGCTCACCCAGAAAGTAACCGCGTCAGAGAGAGAGGTGGCCGTGCGCACCCGCAGCACGTGCTCGCCCAGTGGACAATCCGCCGCAATGTAGAACTTCACTTTAAAACCGTCGCCAGGCTTGGCGTACGGTGCGAAGCCGGAGGCCTTGATGCCGGGCCCGTAGAATAGGATCTCTTTCGGATCTTCCAGCGCAAAGCCGTGGAATTCCACCGTGACCGTGGCCCCGCGAGCGCCGCCGCGCGGCAGCAGATAGTCCACCTGGTACCGGATGTCCGCCGCCAGATTCACCGCGAATACCAGCAGAAACAGGGCCCGCCGCAGCATCGCTACCCTATGAGTCCTTCCACCGCCTTGCCGTCGCGCACGATATCGATGGGCCGCCCGCCCGGCGCCAGCAGGCGATCTTCGGAGTTGATGCCCAGTTGGCGATAGACCGTCGCCAGGTAACTCTCCACCGTCACAGCGTCGCTATCCGGTTCGCTTGCGGTGGCGTTGGATGCGCCGTAAACCTGGCCGCGCGTGATGCCGCCGCCGGCCAGCACCTGCGAGTAGACCCGCGCCCAGTGGTCCCGGCCCGCGTTCTCGTTGACCTTGGGAGTGCGGCCGAATTCGCTGGTTACCATCACCAGCGTGGACTTCAGCAGGCCGCGCTGATCCAGGTCGGCAATCAATCCCGCGAACGCATGATCGAAAGCGGGCATGCCGTTGTCCACAGCTTCTTTGATGCGCAGATGGTTGTCCCACCCGTCGGTGCCGTTGTACATCACCGTCACCAGGCGTACGCCGGCTTCCACCAGGCGCCGCGCCAGCATCAACTGGCGGCCAATGCCAATCGCTCCACCGCCGCGCGGACTCTTGTATTCGCCATACAGCCTGGTCATGGAGTCGGGCTCGCCGTCGAGCGAGAAGGCTTTGCGGGCCGCGGACGAACTGATCAGCTTGTAAGCCTGCTGGTAGAACTCGCCCATGGCGTCCAGTTCCGCGGGGTTGGATTCCAGCGTGCGGAAGTGATCTTCCAGCGCTTCGCGCGCGGTGCGTCG
>JARLGM010000216.1 GCA_031292755.1 Candidatus Sulfopaludibacter sp. | reverse complement strand
CGATTTCGTCCACCTGCTGCTGCAACGGCATGTTGGGGATGGTGCCGCTCTGGCCTCCGAGTGGGTTGGTAGATGCCGCCGTCCTGCCGGATCCATCCCGGTTGCGTAGACCCGAGGAGCAGACGACTTCGCAAAAAACTCCTCCAGGCCCGTGAAACATCGTAATCTCTTCATATGGCGCAGGGGCCGTCGCTGATTTTCGATAAATCGTCGCTGGAGAGTCTCAACCTCGACGAGGCCGTGATGATGGACAACTTTACATGTCCGCCATGACCACGTGGAAGCGGACACACGGGTGGTGCTTGAGTCGAAGCGGGTTGCCTGCTCGCCAGAACCCTCGTTGGCGGCTATGCCGGCAGCGCAGCGGACCACCGCCGCGGTGAGTCGCTGGACAACGACCATCGGGGTGGCGCAAACCGGGCACCGGAAAGCCGGCGCCGGAGTCTGCTCTGCGGCCAAGTCACCTTTCGACAACCTCAGTCGCCGAAGAAGCAGACCTCCTGGGGTTGCCGTGCGCGTAGTCCTTCCAACGGAAAGAGTGGTGAGGGACTGCTCAATGTCGAATAAGCTGCGCGCTGTCGGAGGTAATACCGTGGGAGCTTCGAGTCCGATAATAGGAAAGGTCGAGATCAGCAGTCTCGCGCTGCGTGCGCACCGACCAGGAGTTCGAGGTAGGTGATTACGGAGATCGACCAAGAATGGGCGAGGCGGTCGAGGTAATCCGCTGCCTTGGCACTTCCGCGGGTAACGTCCGCCACGATGTTGGTATCGACGAGGAACGGCATTCAATGACACGTGGTTCAGTAGCGTGGCTGGCGGATTCGATCTTCGTACGTTACGCCGTCGGGGATGTCGTCGCGGTCGGCCCACATCCCGAAGGTCGGCCAGTCTCGGACGGATTTCGGCCGCTTTGGGGCTGCTTCCGTGAGCACGTGCACCTCGACTCTCGTGCCTTCGGTGAGTTGCACATCCTGCAGCGGCTTGAAGACGCCGTTCTCGTACGTAGCGGGAATCGTCCCCGATTGTAGCGTAGGTCACCCGCGGCATTGGGCGGTAACACGCCTGAGAATTGCTTTCTCCGGTACCGCCCACCACTACCAAGCCTTCACTTCGGGCCAGCCGGCAGAGTGTAGTAGCTGTAGGTGGAGGTCCACTGGAATTCGGTCCCGGGCCCGATGGCGATCGCGACGAAGGGCTCCATCGCAATTACGCTGCGGATCGACCACAAGTTTTCGCGCGCGAGCGGACGATCCGAAGTGATTTTCATGCCGGCGCCCAGCTTCTTGCTCTCGATGCGGATCTGGTTGTCCCCGGGGCTGTCGCTGAAACCCTGCAACGGAGCAGTCACGACATCGCGGCCCTCCAGCGTCTTCAGATAAACGATCTGATTGCCACGAATCTCGGCCAGTTCCTTATTGGGCGGGCGCTCGGTTCGGATCTGGAATGGCACGGTGATCACAAGGGGTGCTCCGGGCGGCTGGTTATCCAACACCAGAAAATTGTGGTTGTAAACGGTGGTCCGGATCGGACGGGTTCCCGTGTTCTTCAAGCTATGTTCCAAAACCATCTCCGGCTTGCCCTTCACCAGGTGAAGCGTTTTCCGGTAGAGATATCCATAGCCGGAAGATGAGTCGGCAAGTTCCTGGGTGAAAAAGATGGAATCGCGATGTCTCACGATCGTCCATTTTCCGGGATCGGCAATCTCATACAACCGGTAATTGTCATAGCTGCCTTCGTCGCCCTTTCTCAAGGCGCCCACGCCGATTTTGATGAAGCTGCCGCCGGGTTTCGCCTCCTCCCATCCCACTTGTCCGAACTCGTCGACCGGACCGGCGGTCGAGCTACACGGGCCCCCGACGATGTCCGGCCCTTCGTACACGAAGTCGCGAACCTTCGGGTCCATCCTCTGGACCCACGGTCCGTAATAGTTGTGTCCCTTGTATTGCAGGCTGTAAACAACCCCCGACCAATCGAACCGGGTTCCCCGGTAGTATCCGGCTTGCCGGTCCGGCAGATAGATCTTGGCCCGAATCTGACCGTTGGCGATCTCCGCGCTTGGGAAGTCCGCCGCCAGGAGTACTGCGCAAGCGGCCATCGCGGTCAGAACCAAAGTTATGTTCATGCGAGACTAATCCCTTCCTGTAAGGCGACGCGCCGGATGTAGGCACGCCCTTCGTCATACTCCCCCGGGGTCTTCAGATGCTCCAGCATCAGAGGGGCATCCACCGGCAATTTCGAAAGTTCTCTCAGGTAGGCCGCATAATCGATTTCACCGCGGCCGGGGGTCACTTCCGCGAAGTGCACGTTGTATTCCGGCACCCACGCCAGATCTTTGGCGTGGCAGGATGTGATCCACTGCCCCAGCTTCCGGAAGCACTCTTCGATCACGGCCTTATTGTTGTAGAAGCGGGTGGGACTGTTGATGACATTGCAGACGTCCAGATGCACGCCGAAAGAGCGGCGGTCCACGGCCTGAATCAGTTCGAGATAAGAATCCGGCCCGTCCGGCAGCGACCAGGGCATCATCTCGATCGTAAAGCGGGTGTGCGACGGCTTGACCGCGTCGATAACCTGACGGCTATTCTCTACGGTGGCCTCGAAGAACTCACGCGAGAGGTTCCTGGGGTTCATGCCATACCAGTATTTCGGATTATACGAACCCGCGATATCGACGCAGCATCGGGCACCTACGGCGTCGGCGAGCGCCAGGCGTTCGATGACATACGCAATGTTACTCTTCCGCGTGGCAGCGTCCGGGTCAAGCATGTTCTTCCAGGCGCCAACCTCGGCGATGACCACATTCCCGGCTGCGAAGCTGTTCCGGATTTCCCGAATGCGGTCCGTGTCCGTCGATAATGCCGCCGGGCAGTATGCAGCGCTGTAGCCCAGGCGCCTGTGCTCGCGGGCCAGTTGCGCCGGATCGTCGGACTTGAGAAACACGGGGCCCCCAAGCCGTACCGGGCGGCCGGATGCGTACACCGGGCCAAGGGGATAGGCCAGGAGTCCCAACAGTTCACGGCGAGTCACGGACATGCCCAAATTCTATCTGGATTTAGCGACGGGTTTTTCGGGAGGAGTAAACTGGAGCCAATGGCCGGATTCGCTCCCGAGTACATCAAATACGTCCTGAACGAGAACTTTGAAGATGCCAAGTCGCTTTTTCTCAGACCGCTGATGGCGATTCATTATGCGCACCTGACGATGCTGGCGGCGCAGGGGATCGTTTCGCCGGAGGATGCCCACGCGATTCGGGAGGCGCTCGACTCGGTGTCGCAGGAGGCGGTCCGGCTGGCGCCGTTCGACGGAAAGTGCGAGGACCTTTTCTATTTCGTGGACCGCCTGATCGTGAATGGCTGCGGAGCCGACATCGCTGGACGATTGCACACCGCGCGCAGCCGCAACGACATCGACATGACGATGTACCGGATGCGGCAGCGCGAAGCCGTGTTGGAACTGCTGCTGGCGAGCCTGGACCTGCGCGAGGTTTTGCTGGAACTCGCAGAGCGCCACCGCGACACCATTTTCGCGGTTCATACGCACACGCAGCGAGCGCAGCCGACGACGGTGGCGCACTATCTGCTGGCCGTGGCCGAACAGCTCGAGCGCGATGCGCCGCGGTTGACGGCCGCGTACGAGCGGACCAACCGGAACCCGCTGGGGGCGTGCGCCATCACCGGCACGGGCTTCCCGATCGATCGCCAGCTCACCTCGGATCTGCTGGGGTTCCGCGGCCCCACGTGCAACACATACGGGAGCATCGCCACGGTGGATTACCTGCTGGAGAGCGTCTCGGCGGCGGCGGTGCTGCTGGCCGGGTTGGGCCGCTTCGTACAGGATCAGCTTTTGTGGAGCAGCGCGGAGTTCAATTACCTGCGGCTGGGCGACGGCTTCGTGCAATCCAGCAGCATCATGCCGCAAAAGCGGAATCCGGTGGCGTTGGAACACGCCCGCGCGATCGGCAGCAAGGCGCTGGGCCAGGCGATGGCGATCGTCACCACGGTGCACAACACGCCCTTCGGCGATATCGTGGATACCGAGGACGACCTGCAGCCGCTGGTGTTCGCGATGTTCCGCGACGCGGTGCGCACGGTGCGGCTGGTTGCGGCGGCGATGCGGACGGCGGAATTCGACGCTGGCCGGCTGGAAGCGCGGGCCGGCGACGGATGGACCACGCTGACGGAACTGGCGGACACGCTGGTGCGGGATCACGGCTTGCCATTTCAGGCAGCGCACGCGATCGCGGGAAGATTGATGGCGGTGCACGCCGAAAATGCGAGCCGGCCGCTGGCGGAACTGCTGGCGGAGGTATCGCAGGGCCTGCTGGGTGCGCCGATCCGGTATTCCGAAGAAGAACTGGCAACCATTCTCAGCCCGCGCCATTTCGTGAACATACGCCAGACGTGGGGCGGGCCCGCGCCCGGCGAAACGGCGCGCGCCGCGCAAGCTTCCCGGATTCGCCTGGAGGCGGACGGGGAGTGGCTTCGCCAAGCCACCGAAGCGCTCCGGGTTGCCGAAAAAAGGCTCGCCGAGCGCAGCGCAGCACTTTAAGACCGGTACCGATATGCAGAAACGATTTCGGATTGAGGCAATCACTGTTTTTTCGCTACTTCTGGCCGGCACTTACGCCGGGTTGAGCCGCGCGCAGCAGCCGGTTTCGGAACCTGCTGCCGATGCTTTCCTGGTGGCTCCCGATCGCGGTGCGGCGGGCCTTTCCCGCTGGCTGCAAGCTCTGCAAACTCGCGCCAGTCTCCTGATGGTTACGGCGCATCCCGACGATGAAGACGGCGGCATGCTGGCGTATGAAGTGCGCGGACAGGGCGCGCGAGCGGCGCTGATGACGCTGACGCGGGGCGAAGGCGGCCAGAATGTCATGTCGCAGGACCTGTACGATGCGCTCGGACTGGCCCGCACCCAGGAACTTCTGCTCGCCGACCGCTACATGGGCGTGGACCAGTATTTTTCGCGCGCCGTGGATTATGGATTTTCCAAGACGCGCGAAGAGGCGCTCGAAAAATGGGGCCACGACCGCGTTCTTTCCGATGCCGTGCGGGTGGTGCGCATGACCCGTCCGCTGGTGGTGCTGTCCGTGTTCGTGGGCGCGGCCACCGATGGCCACGGCAATCACCAGGTTGCCGGAGAACTCTCCCAGGAAGTTTTCAACGCGGCCGGGGACCCCACGAAATTTCCCGAGCAGATTCGCGAAGGGTTGCGGCCGTGGTCGCCGCTCAAGGTTTATGCGCACGTGCCGTTTTTCCAGGTCAGCTCCGAAGGCATCTACGACTACGCGATCGATAAATTCGTGCCGGTGCGGTTTTTCGATTACGTCACCCAGCGGATGTCCACCAAGGGTCCGGCAACCACGGTAGAAATACCGGAAGGCCTGGTTGCGCCGGCGCCGGGCCTGACATTCCTGCAAATCGCGCGCGAGGGCCTGGGATTGCAGAAGACGCAGAACGGCGGAGGCGCCATCCCGCAGGCGGCTCCGTTCAACAGCGCCTATCATCGCTACGGCTCGCGTGTGCCGGCCACGGAAACGGAGGCGTCGTTTTTCGATGGCGTTGACGTTTCCCTGGGCGGAATCGCGGCGCTGGCGACGGGCGATACGAAATTCCTGAAAGACGGACTCGCTGCCATCGCGAAGTCCGCCGCCGAAGCCCTGCGGCAGTACCAGGTGGCTCGCCCGGCTGGAATCGCGCCGCTTCTGGCGGAAGGGCTGAAACAGACCCGTGCGACGATGGCGCAACTGCGATCCAGTTCCCTGGCCGAACCCGGAAAAGGCGACGTGCTTTTCGAGTTGGGCGTCAAGGAACAGCAGTTCGAGAAAGCGCTGATGGCCGCACTCGAAATCTCCTTTCAGACAACCGTCGCCGCGGAGACCCCGGGTGGAGGGCGCGGCGCGCCGGGACTTTCGGCGACCGACGCGGCGATGGCTGCCGCCGCGCGCGGCCGCGGAGGCGCGCCGACCTTCACCATCGCGATTCCCGGACAATCGTTTGAAGTCGAAGCCCGCATCTTCAATCCGAGTCCGGAAACCGTTGGCGTGGCCGGAATCGGCATCGAGCCGTCCGACGCGAAGCAGTGGGATATCCGTCCGGCCGGGACTGCTAGCAACGAAGTTACCGGAGGGAAGGAAGCGCAATGGCAATTCTCCGTGACCGCGCCGCCGGATGCCACGCTCACCCGGCCGTATTTCACCCGGCCCAACGACGAGCAGCCCTATTACGATCTGACCGACCAACGCTATCGCAATCTGCCGGTGGCCCCGTATCCGCTGGCGGCACGCGCTCGGTTGCTGTATCGCGGCGTGCCTTTCGAGGTCGGGCAAGTGGTGCAAACCAGCGAGCGGGTGCCCGGCTTCGGCACGCTGCAAAACCCGCTGTTGCTGGGGCCGGCGATTTCGGTTTGGGTTTCGCCCGCGGCCGGCGCGGTACCGGTCGGATCGAAAACGTTCGCCTTCACCGCCACCGTTCACAGCAATGTGAAGGGTCCCGCCAGCGGAACCGTTCGATTGAAGCTGCCTGGCGGATGGCGTGCAACGCCGGGGGAATCGGCGTTTTCCCTGGCGCGCGACGGCGAGGATCAAACCATCACGTTTGCGGTGGCGCCGGATCTGGTCAAGCCCGCCGAATACACCATCACGGCCGTCGCCGAATATAAAGGGCGCGAATATTCCGAGGGCTACCGCCTCACCGGGTATCCGGGATTACGCCCGTATCCTTACTATCGCCCGGCCACCTATAAGGCCGTCGGAGTCGACGTGAAGACCGCACCCGGCTTGAAGATCGGGTACCTGCCGGGAACCGGCGACGACGTTCCCACGGCTCTCGAAAACCTGGGGCAGGACGTGCGAATCCTCGACACCAGCGACCTGACGCACGCGGATTTGAGCGCGTACGATGCTATCGTCCTGGGCGTCCGCGCCTATGCCGTGCGCACGGATTTAAAGGCTGCCAACGGACGCCTCTTGGAGTACGTAAAAAACGGCGGCACTCTGATCGTGCAGTATAACCTGCAGGATTTCGATCGCAACTACGGCCCGTATCCCTTCGTGCTGGGGTTGAACCCGCAGAAGGTGGTGGACGAGACCGCGCCGGTCACGCTGCCGGAGCCGTCGAATCCGGCGTTTGCCTGGCCCAACCAGATCGCCGCGGGCGATTTCAATAACTGGGTGGAGGAACGCGGTCATGGATTCCTGCGCAGTTGGGATCCCCATTACACCCCGCTCGTCGAAACGCATGATCCGGACCAGGACCCGCAGAAGGGCGGTCTGCTGATGGCCCGTTACGGCAAGGGATTCTACGTCTATGACGCGCTGGCGCTGTACCGCCAGTTGCCCTCCGGCGTTCCCGGGGCGTACCGCCTGCTGGCAAACCTGGTGAGCCTGGGCAAGAATCCGCAGTGGAAGTAGGGCTGGATTACCAGTTCACCTTGATTCCCAGTTGCAGTAGCCTTCCTTCCAGCCCCGTTGTGACGGGCACCAGCGACGGCTGCGCCGTAATGATGCCGAGCGAATTCACCGTCGCCTTGGTGTTGATCGTGGTTATGTTCTTGGTGTTGAAGAGGTTGTTGGCCTCCACAAAGAGCTGAGGCAGGATGCGATCGTGAATATGGGCCAGGATGCGTGTGTAGCGCATATCCACCTGGTAGATGCCGCCCGTGCGCAGCGTATCGCGGCCCACGAACGCCGGGCGCTGCGCCGCCGCTCCGACCGGATCCAGATTCAGATTCAGGTTGGCAATCTCGTTTTGTACATCGCCGACCGCCAGGTTGGCCAGAACGGTCAGTTGGTTATCGTTGGCAAGGCGCTTGGCGACGCTGTTGGAGGGGTTGAAGGTGGGTGCGAATACGGCGCTCATGTTAAAGGCCTGCGGCCGGTCGACGATCGAGTTGCCGCGGTCATAGGCGCGGCTGTACGGATCTTCAATCACCAGGCTCTGTTCAAAGCTGTTGGCATCCGGCGCGTCGCTGATGGAGTGCGACCAGGTATAGTTGGCACTCACTTCGTAACCCTTTGCCGAGCGATGGGTGTAACTCACAACCATGGCGTTGTAATTGGAAATCGCGCCGACGTCCTGCAAGGTAATGCCGTTGAATTGCGGATACAGGCGCGTATTCGCGTTGATGGCTTGGGCGAAGATGGGCCGGCCGTCCGCCAGCGAGCCGGTCGGATTGATCAGATTCATGTTGCGCTCGTACCCCAGGTCGCGGGCGCCGGTATTGACATACCCTAAAACAATCTTGTCGTTCTGCGTGAACTGCCGCTCAATCTGAATGCTGCTGTTGATGGTGTAGGCATTCTTGAAGCCGGGCGTCACGGTGAAAATGCTGGGAATGGCGGGAAGAGAGGCGCCCGGCAGGAAATTGAAAACGTTCGGAAACGCCGGCGCATTGGGAGTGCCGGGCGTGAATGTATCGGTGAAGGCGCGCGTGGAGCCGTCATTGATGAAGGAGTTGTACCAGAGGTTGGTGGGAGGCGCTTCGTAGAACAGGCCGGAACTGGCGCGCAGCACGGTCCTGGGCGTGAACTGCCAGGCGAGGCCCAGGCGGGGCGCCCAATCGCGACTCGGAGTCGTAAAATGCTGCGTCCACGCGAACGGCGCATTGGCCTCGCCCGCCGGCGCCTGGAACCGGTCCCAACGCAGGCCGTAGATCATGGTCAGGTTGGGCCGCAACTGCCAGGTATCCTGCACGTAGAAATCGTAGAAGTACGATTTGTACGAGGCTCCGGGCGTGCCCAGCACGGTCTGAAAACTGGCATACCCGTATGGACTTGTACCATTCTTGGCGGCCAGATAGCTGGCGATGTTCGCGAACGTGTATTGGCTGAAGGTGTCGCCGATCTGGTTGTCGTTGTTCATCTGAAAGGCGAAGCCCGCCTTGATGGTGTGCGCGCCGCGAACCTTCGTGAAATTGTCGCTGAAGCTGGGAATTTTCTCGCCGTACCGGTCGCCGGCCGCGTTGGTGCCGCCGAAGTTCGCGATCCCGGTGATGGTGATTTCGGGACCGGTGCCCGTGATCGGGTCGGCCACATGGTGCTCGTTGCGGTATGGCTCGGAGGCGCGCAGTTCGTTGATTGCGGTGGGCGAGAAACTGGATATCAGTTGGAAGCCGCCGATGTGTGCGCGATCGTGAAAGTCCACACCCACGCTCAACGCATTCAAGCCGCCGTTGGCGGTATTGAACGGATATTCGTTGCGGAAATAATCGTAGCGAAAGAAAACCTGGTGCTTCTCATTGATCTGCCAGTCCACGCGCAGGTCCAGAAACTGGACGTGCTGAACGGTGGGCGCCGTGGCGAGTTGGGAGACCGGAATTCCGATCTGCGCCGCGGCTGCCGGATCGATCGTGACGGGCGTCGGCGTTCCCCGCAGCAGGTGCTCGTAAGCGGCGAAGATGAATAGCTTGTCCTTCTTGATGGGACCGCCGGAGTTCAATGCGTAGTCGTGCAGGTCGATATTCGTATTCGGCTTGTTGGAGGCCAGCAGAATGGGGCGCGCCGACCAGTCCGGGGGCCGGCCGATAAAGGAGAACTCCCCGTGAAACTGGTTCGAGCCGGAGTTCGTAATCACGTTGAAGATGTCTCCGGCCGTACCGCCGAACTCCGGAGCGAAGCTGTTGGAGACGGTCTGGACCTCGCGCACATAGATGTCCGATATGGCGAACAGGCGCAGGCCGTAGCGGTCGGTCTCCGTATCCACCATGCCGTCCATCTGGTAATTGACGCGGTCCAGCAATCCGTTGGTATTGAGCGTCCGTGGAATGCCCAATTCGGGATTCGGATGGCCGCTCAAGCCCGGCTGGAAGATCACGAAGTTGTACGGGTTTCGGGACGTCAGGGGAAGGTTATCGATTTCGGTCTCGTCGATGGTCCGCCCGGTCGATACCCGGGAGGGTTCCAGCACCGGTGCGCCGCCGGTGACCTCGACCGTGGTGGAAACATCGCCGAGCTTGAGTTGCACGTCGATCACCGCTTCGGTACCCGCATCGAGCAGGATGCCGGTACTGCGCTGTGTTTCAAACCCGGCCCGCTGCACCGTGAGCGAGTACGAACCGAGCGGCAAATTGGAGATTACGAAATATCCATCTCCGCTGGTCTCTACCGATCGGGTAAATCCCGTAGAGGAGTTCAGCACGTCTACCTTGGCTTGTGGCACGGACGAGCCGCCGGGATCGATCACATGGCCGCGAATGCTGCCATTGATCGCTTGCGTTTGGGCAAGCGCCGCGCTCGCCAGAGAAAGACAGAAGATCACGCCATGAACCAGTTTCATCGGACACAACTCCTTATGGATAGAGTTTTCAGGGGTGTGGCTCTCATACTGGACATTGACAGTCAGGCCACGCGGACAGACTTACT
>JARLGM010000215.1 GCA_031292755.1 Candidatus Sulfopaludibacter sp. | reverse complement strand
CGTGCCCGACAAAGCCCTGCGCGACTACCAGGAGGCCCGCAAATTCCTGGGCAAACGCGATACCGCGTCTGCCATCGCGCGTCTGGAGCATGCCGTGGAAATGGCCCCGCAGTTTTCCGCCGCCTGGAACGAACTGGGGACCCTCAACTACCAGACACAACACTTCGAGCGCGCCGAAGAGTGCTTTCGCCGGTCCCTGGATCTGGACCCCAAGGCGTATGAGCCGCTGGTCAACCTGGGCGGCGTCCTGGTGACGCTCCATAAGCTGGACGAAGCCTGGAAGTTCAATGCCCTGGCCGTCCTGCAACGGCCGGGCGATGCCCTGGCGAATTCACAGATGGGCATGACCTACTTCGGTCTCGGCGATTTCGACCACGCCATCAAGTACCTGGAAAAAGCCCGCCGCATCGATCCCGCCCACTTTTCGCACCCGCAGTTGATCCTGGCCGAGATTCACCTGCGGCGCGGCGAACGCTCCGCCGCCGCCGATTGCCTGGAAGAATTCCTCCTGCGCCACCCCGATTGGCCCCAGGCCGCCAAAATGCGTGAGACCATCGCGGGCTTGCGGAAACCAAACTAACTTGCCTTCGCCTCGGTCTTCACCGGCTTGGTAGTGACCTTCGGCTCCGGCCGCACAATATCGATGCTGCCTTTAAAATAAGCACCGTCGTCGATACTGATTCCCGCCGTCTTGATGTCGCCCACCAGGCTGCCCTGCTCGCGGATGGCGATCTTCTCGGACACATCCACGTTGCCGCGTACCGATCCGAAAATTACCACTTCGCGAGCCTTGATATTGCAGTGGACCTTTCCACTTGGGCCCACCGTGATCAGGCTTTGCGATTCCAGTGTGCCGTCCACTTCGCCATCTACTACCAGTTCTTCGCGGGCGCGAATCTCGCCTTTGATGGTCATTGAGGCTCCGATGGCCGCGACCTGTTTCGGTGGCGCCGGCTCGGGCCGCGCCATCGGCGTAGGCATCGGCGCCGCCTGCATCGCCGGTGCGTGTGAGGGCTCCTGTTGGGGCCGGGGAGGATAGCTTTCGTCAGTTCGTTTATTCCACATATGAGTATGAAAGGCCTTTTGGCGAGCACGATGAGGGCCAGAGCTTTGGGCGTTGCACGTAAAGCCAGTTCCATCTCATCGATGGGCGCGGGCGAATTCGCCGCACGTAAGTTTTACGTGGCCTTAGACCACGATCTCGTAGAGACCGTGGCGAATCTTGCGGAATCTCGGCTTGTTCCAGCGATAGGTGTAATCGCCGGACTTCTCACTGTAGAGAACCAGCGCG
Source organism: Candidatus Sulfopaludibacter sp. (assembly GCA_031292755.1). Classification (GTDB taxonomy): domain Bacteria; phylum Acidobacteriota; class Terriglobia; order Bryobacterales; family Bryobacteraceae; genus Sulfopaludibacter. The sequence goes on along the minus strand of JARLGM010000215.1, from coordinate 9,080 downwards.
CGCCGGATGTAGCTTTCGGCGTAGGTTTCGCCTAAATGCTTCCGAATGTCGCACACGCGAAATTGCGCCGGGATTTGTCCGCGTTGGCAGAGGTCCGCGATCTGATCGGGCAGAGAAGGCATTTGATGTCCGAAAATCCGAGTGACGCTTGTCCGCTTGCCGGCGAGGCCGCGCAAGTGCGATCCGGCAGCCTGCGGCGAGGCTTCGGCAAGCGTACTTTTTTCAACACAATAGTAAGGGATGCGTTTGTTCAAGTCAATGAAAACAAAACGGGGACACTGCGGAGAACACCGGGACAGATGCGTGTTATAGTGAACGACATGCCGAATGGCTACATCCCCATTTTCATTTTTCTGGCTCTGGCTATCTCGTTTCCGGTGGTTGCGATTGTGGCGGCCAAGCTGATTCGGCCGTCCGCGCCCTCCCTTACCAAGCTGGAGGCGTACGAGTGCGGAATCAAAGCCGCATCGGATTCGCGCGGGCGCTACACAGTGCGTTTTTACATCGTCGCCATTCTGTTCGTCATCTTCGACGTGGAGACCATCTTTCTTTTCCCCTGGGCGGTTCGGTATCGCGCACTCGGCTGGTTCGGTGTCTCTGAAATTGCAGTGTTTCTCGGAATTCTGATCGTGGGATACATCTGGGCTTATAAGAAGGGTGCTCTGGAGTGGGTCTGAAGACGATTCGTTGCCTCGCGTTTCCCGTTATTCTTTTCAGTTTTGCAGCGGTTTCCCAGGCGGCTTCACAACTGCGCCTGGTCAGCAGTACGGTGGGCCCGGTCAGCGTGGCGCAAGGCGCCGGCGGAGGCACTCAGGCCGTGGAGGCCTATAACATCGGCTCCGGCTCGCTGAATCTGACTGTGTCCTCATCGGTTACTTGGCTCAGTGCCTCGGTAGGCTCGTCCCGCGCCTGTACCACCACGCGCGCCAGTCAGACCTGCATTCCCCTGAATTTCACGCTGAACACGCAATCGCTGCCCGCGGGAGCGGCCACGGGAATCGTCACAGTCTCCGACTCCAACGCCGTGGATGCGCCGCAAACCATAACCGTGACCGTGGAAGTTGGCGGCAGCGTACCCGCCAGCCACACCTTTTATGTCCCGCCGAACGGGTCGGGCAACCTGGCCATCCCGACCAACAGCGATCTCCGCTGGAACAGTTCGGCCTCGTGGCTGAGCCTGGCCGTGAACGGGTTCGGCAGCTTCCAATTCAACTATCCCTTCCAGATTCAGGTGACCGCCACAAGCGCCCAACCCGTAGGTGCTTACAACGGATCGCTCACGCTGACCGGCTCCAGCTTCGCCGCCGACAATAAGTCTGTAGCCGTGACCATGAACGTCACCGACCAGCCCATCGCACAGGCCATCGGCAGCCAGATCAATCTGCAACTGGCGCAAGGCGCGCCGCCGCTGGAGGGACTGTTCGCTCCGGCATTCGGTCTGGTCAATATAGGGCAGGGAAGTCTGGTGGCGCAGACCCCCACTATAGGGACCAGCCTCACCACAGGTTCGTGCGGCGCTGCCTGGATCACCTACGGATCGGCGGGTCTGAAAGTGGATCCCAGCAGCCTCCCCGTGGGCGCCTGCAACGCGACCATCACCCTGGCATCCAACGCCGTCAACGGGACCCAGACCGTTCCCGTGACCCTCACAATTGTCCCCAAAGGACCGCCGGTGATCGCGTACCAGGGCGTGCTCGATAACGCTACGTTCGTGCCCGGTGACAGCGTTTCGCCCGGCGACGTCATGGTGGTGAAAGGCGATCAGCTCTCGTTTAGCGCCTATACCGCCGGCCCCGCGCCGCCGCTTGCCACGCAGTTAGCCGATACCAGCGTCCTGGTGAACGGCACAGCCGCGCCGCTTTTCTACACCTCCTACGGCCAGATCGCTTTCCAGTTGCCGTCCACTACCGCCACCGGCGCCGCGCTCGTCCAGGTGAAACGCACTGACGGCAGCCTGAGCAATTCGGTTTCGGTGAACGTGGTGGCGCGCGCTCCCAAAGTGCTCCAGTTATTCGGCGGCCCGTGGGGAGCAATCGTGAATGCCGATTCCTGCGGCGGCATCACCCCTTGCGCCCTCGGCGGGAGCTTGCCGCTGCCGGCCAGCTACTCGCAGCCCGGTTATCCGGCTTACCCCGCCAAAGTCGGAGATACCCTGGTCATTTATGCCATCGGCATGGGACCGACCACGCCCGCGGTGGCCAGTGGACAGCCCTCGCCCGGAACTCTCGCGTACCTCTCCGACATACCCAGCGTGAATTTCGGCCTCGGCGTCACTTCTAACATCGTCGCCACGCCCTCGTTCGCGGGCTTGACCCCGACGTTCGCCGGTCTGTATCAACTCAACGTGACCATTCCGCCGAATGCGCCCAAGGGAATCGTCAACATGATTGTGGGATTCCCGGATGGTACAGTGAGCAACGAGTTCTCCATCGCCATTCAATAGAAGCGCCGCGGAGCGTGTCGCACCTGCTTCCATGGCGCGAGTCGAGCTAGCGACGGATGCCGGCTGTACGGCCCAGCACAGAAAATCCCCCGGACAGGCCATTTGCAATAGTCTTGGCGCCGGAGGGGGGCGATACTGGCTGCATGGCCAGTAGCAGAGTCTCGCTTCCAGGTAGCACCCGCCACCCCGCCGGCACACCGGTCGGAGCCGTACCGCCGGATGAGATCGTGAATGTCTCGGTGATCCTCAAGCCGAAGGTGCGGGTCAGAGTGCCCGAAACCGGCGGCGAGGCAATTTCCCGTGCCGCATTCGGTGAGAAATACGGGGCTGATCCGCAGGACATCCGCCAGGTGGAAGCGCTGGCCCAGCAATTCAACCTCACTGTAATCGAGATCGCGGCGGCGCGCCGGACCGTCAGATTGGAAGGAACGGCCGCCAACATGGCCAAAGCGTTCAGCGTCGCGTTCGAGCGTTGCGATTACCAGGGCATACGCTACCGGGCGCGCAGGGGTGAAATCCAGGTTCCGGCCGAACTCGCGGGCTCCATCGAGGCTGTGCTGGGATTGGACAACCGGCCCCACGTCACGCCCAAATTCCGAGTGCTGGGACCGAGCGCTTCAACCGCGGGCTCGTACACTCCGGTGCAGGTCGCCCAACTTTACCAGTTCCCGGCGAATGCCGACGGCACCGGCCAGACAATCGGCATCCTGGAACTGGGCGGCGGCTATATGCCCGCCGATCTTCAGGCCTATTTTTCCACCCTCGGCATCAAGGAACCCAAGGTGATTTCCGTTTCGGTGGACAAGGGAACAAACGATCCGACCACCGCCGACAGCGCCGATGGCGAAGTCCTGCTCGATATCGAGGTGACCGGCGCGGTGGCTCCGGGCGCGACTATCGTGGTGTACTTCGCGCCCAATACCACCAGCGGATTTCAGGACGCACTCACCACCGCCATCCATGACGCCACTAACAAACCGTCGGTCATCTCCATCAGTTGGGGAGAGGCGGAATCCTCCTGGACCGCTCAGGCCATGAACGCTTTCGATAGTGCCGCGCAGGATGCCGCGGTGCTCGGCGTCACCATCTGCGCGGCGTCGGGCGATGGCGGATCGAGCGACGGAGTCACGGATGGAAAAGATCATGTGGATTTCCCCGCGTCCAGTCCGCACATTCTGGCTTGCGGGGGCACCAGCCTGCAAAGTTCCAACGGCAAAATCTCCAGCGAGACGGTGTGGAATGACGGCGCTCAAGGCGGCGCCACCGGCGGAGGATTCAGCACACAGTTTCCGTTGCCCACCTGGCAGTCCGGAGTCCCTTCTTCCAGTTCAGGCCGCGGCGTTCCCGACGTCTCGGGCGACGCCGACCCGAATTCCGGCTACCAGGTCCTGGTGGATGGGCAATCCCTGGTCATCGGCGGCACCAGCGCCGTGGCGCCGCTCTGGAGCGGCTTGATCGCTCTGTTAAACCAGAAACTCGGAAAGCCCGTGGGATTTCTCCAGCCGTCGCTGTACGGGTTGCCGGCTGCCGCGCAGGCGTTCCGGGACATCACACAAGGCAGCAACGGCTTATTCGCCGCGGGCCCTGGGTGGGATGCGTGCACCGGATTGGGATCGCCGGTGGGCAAAAATCTGCTCGCCGCACTCGGCGGGTCCGGCGCGTAGAAAGCGTACGGCCTATCACGATCCGTTTCCCATCCGCGTTAGTTTTCAAACGGCGGTGCCAGACCGGCGGTATAGAATGAGCCAACATGGCCGCTACTGTAACCAACTGGTTCGGCAACATCACTTCCCATCCCGCAGTCATTGTTGACGCCTCGTCCGTGGATGACATCGTCGCCGTTTTGAAAAATCCGGGCCAGTACCCGTCGCCGGTGCGAGCCGTCGGTTCCAACCATTCCACCTCACCCTGCGGCACCGCGGACGGAGGCACGCTCATCCGGATGTCGAAGATGAAGGCCATCCTCAACATCGGCAGCGACACGGTGACCGCACAGGCGGGCGCGATCTACATCGACGTGGCGCAGGAACTCGCAAAGCATCAGTTGCAGTTCTACGTCAACACCGAAATCGGGAGCCTCTCGGTGGGCAGCGCGGCCTGTTGCGGCACCAAGGACGCCTCCATGCCCGGCGAATACGGCCAGGTCAATTCGTATGTCACGGGTGTAAAGATGGTGCCGCCTTCCGGCGATCTGCTGGAGGTGACCGAGAGCCAGTCCGGACTGATGCAGTTGGTGCGGTCAAGCTACGGCACTTTCGGAATCGTCTACGAAGCCACCCTCCGGGTCCGGCCGATGATTCCGCTGGCAGTACATCACCAGACATTTTCGCTCGAAGACTTCTGCGGACGGCTGCCCGAATTGAAGGCTCGCGGCGAATCGATGATGTTCTACATCTTCCCGTTCGACAACCTGATCACGGTGGAATTCCGGCATTACAACCCGGGAGCGGCGGGCGACCCGAACCGCGTGGCCTGGCCCCTGCGCAACTATATGTGGGCCAGCGCAGGTCCGCTCTTCTGCTCGCAGGTGGAGAGCGACATCGCGAATAAAGAGATCCGCTACGGCGTGATCAACGGGTTCTGCGCCATGTGGCGCTTCAAGCTGGAGAACCTGGTCAGCAGCGACAACACCATAGCCACCGATCAGATTATCCGCTACCCTCCGGTGGCCGATGCCAGCCGCTATACCTTCAGTCTCTCGGCATTCCCGGAGGCGGCGTATCCGGCCGTGCTGGCCGACTACTTCGCTTTCTGCAAACAGTATTACCAGCAGCAGGCATATCGCACCAACATGCTGAACGTGGGTTACTGGATTGCGCAGGATCGCTCTTCCCTGCTCTCTTATTCGTATGACGGCCCGGTGATGACCATCGATCCGGTTTCCACAGGCAATCCCGGGTGGCCGGAGTTTCTCACCGCGTATAACCAGTTCTGCTCGTCGCACGGCGGGATTCCGCTGTTCAACCAGACTGACGGAATCACTCGCGCCCAGATTCAGCAGGCCCTGGGCGATCGCCTGACGACGTTTGCGGCGGCACGGCAGACTTACGATCCCACCGGCCGCCTGCTCAACGCTTATTTCAGGGACATGCTCGGCGCCTAGCGCCGCAGTGGGCACATAGGAGGCGTGATGCTTGCAACACCGTGGGAACAGCGCCAGAAAGCTTACGATATCGTGGTGATCGGCTCCGGGTATGGAGGCGCGATCTCGGCGGCCCGGCTGGCGGCTGCGAATTTGAATCCTCGCCGCTCCATTTGCATTCTGGAGCGCGGTAAAGAGTGGCAGCCCGGGAACTTTCCCGAAACGCTGCTCGAGGTAGCGGGCGCTGCGCGCAGCGACCTGAATCCCCTTGGTCTGTACGAACTGCTCAATTACCCGGACATCAGCGTGATCAAGGGATCCGGACTCGGCGGCACCTCCCTGATCAATGCCAATGTGGCGATTGTGCCCGATCGGGAAGTGTTCGAGCAGTTTCACTGGCCCGCCGAGATCACCTATGATGCCCTGGCGCCGTTCTATCAGCGGGCCCACCAGGCACTGGCGGCAAATCCCCATCCGCGCGCCATGCAACTGGCCAAAGTGCAGGCGCTCGACCGGCGGGCGCAACAGCTTGGAACCCGCGCGCAGGCGCTCGACATCGTGGTGAATTTCTCGGTGGACGGACCGAATGCGTTCGGCGTCAATCAGAAGCCGTGCATCGATTGCGGCAACTGCGTCAGCGGCTGCAATGTGGGCGCCAAGAACACCGTCTACATGAACTACCTGCCGATGGCAGCCAAGGCGGGCGCGACAATCCTCACTCAGACCAAAGTAGAATGGCTGGAAAAGCTCGGGCCGGGCGGGTGGCGCATCCACGGGAAACACGTCACGGGCGGCATCCCCGGCGACGACTTCACACTCGACGCTGGAGAAGTGATCCTCTCGGCCGGCTCTTTGAATTCCACGGAGATCCTGCTGCGCTCGGAGATGCACGGCCTGAGCGTCTCGCCCGCGCTGGGCACGAAATTCAGTGGCAACGGCGATTTCTTCGGACTGGCATACAACGGCGAGATGCAGACCAACGTGCTGGGGTACGGCCATGCGGATGCCCCCGGTCCCGGCGATTCTCCGGAACCCGGACCGAATATTGTCGGCGTGATTCGCTATAGCGAAGGACTGCCCGAAACGCAGCGGATCGCGGTGGAGGACTTCTCCTTTCCGCGCGCCTACGTGGAAGCCAGCAAGGCCCTCTTCGGGCTCATCCGCGGCGAGGACACGGTCACCGGCAATGAACAGGCGCAGGCGGACCGCCTGGCGCGCGATCTCAATCCGGCGGGACGATTGCACGATCCCGACGGCGCCATGAATCATTCGATGCTCTACCTGGTGATGGGGCAGGACAACGCGCGCGGCACCATTCTCTTCGAGGCGCCGTTCACCGAACCCGACGGACGCATCCGCGTCTCGTGGGACCGGGCCGGGCAGCAGCAGATCTTCACTCGCATGAACCAGGAACTGCGCCGCCACGCGCGCGCTCTGGAGGGCAGCTTCATTTCCAACCCCACCTGGAGCATGTTCCGGCTGGGCCATCTGGTGACCGCGCATCCTTTGGGGGGCTGCCCCATGGGAGACGATTACCTGCAAGGGGCGGTGGACCCATTCGGCCGATTATTTTCAGGCGACGGAAGCGTGCACGATGGTCTGTATGTGACCGACGGGTCGGTGATTCCGAGCGCCCTGGGCGTGAACCCGCTCATGACCATTTCCGCGCTTACGGAGCGCTTCGTGGAGCGCAAAATCCAGGAACTGGGCGGCAACGCCTACCCGGCGCCCGCGAAAGTAGTCAGCATGGACGGGATCGACCCGCTCGATGTGGTCACCTACAACGAAGATCAGTTGGAAGCCCTGTTCCGCCGCTGCCCCACCATGGGAATCGATACCCTGCTGAACCTGGGCGGCCCGCCGGCCATCGACACAGCCAGCCAAACTATCCGCAACGATGACTTTTGGAAGGGCTTTTTCCCCCAGGGGAGTGTTCTGAATGCCATGTCCTCGGCCATCTTCACGGGATTCCGCAAAGAGTTTCAACTGAAGGATGGCAAGTACATCGGGATCACCAGCGATACTGACGGCCGCATTCAGGCCCGCAACAGCCTGGAGCCGATCGCCGCGGGACACGATACCGGAACGCTGGAGCCGGGCAAGTACATTCTGTTGCGCTACCTGGATCCGCCGTGGCAGGGATTCTATGATGTCTTCAAGATCATCAACCAAGACCTGCTGATCGGGCGCGTCTACCTGGGCACGTATCCGAACGGCGCCCGGCTGGTGACTTTCCCTATGTCGCGGCGCTACACCTTCGGAAACATGACGGTGAACGACCATGCCGCGCTTTACGCCTCGGGATCTTCTCCGACGGTGGACGATCTCGCCGGTGTCTGGCGCATGGACGTGATCTCCAATGCCAATCACGCCGCCGGCGTCGCGTATCTGGAGTTCCAGAACCTGCCGGACGGCCGCTTCGTGGCCAACTATCAACTCATGGGTCTGATGGAAGGGCTGGTCACGCCGGCCTTTCTCACGGACCATTTCCAGCTCAATGATTTCACGCCCTTCCACGACGAGATCCGGAAGGTAACCGGGGATTTCCTGGTGGGAAAGTATGTCACGCAATTGCCCGCGGCGGTGAGCCAACTGGTGAGCAACTCATCGCTGGGCCTGTTTCACACCGAGAGCGGCGGCCAGTTCGGTTTCTATTACATGCTGAGCCGCAGTGCGGGGGCGGCGCTGCCCGTCAACTCCCTCCTGCGCCCGTTCCTGGATGTTCAACTGCCCGACGGTGTCGGCATGACGTTCAGCGAAGAAATGGTCGGCTGGTATTTTCCGGGAGCGAGCACTCCCGCGCCTGGACGGGAGGGCGACCTGACGATCGCCGCGCGCATTCCCGCTTCCGGTGCTCCCACGGGCGCCGTGACCTGCCAGTTCAATGTGCGGATGTCCATCGGCGACGTGAACGAATTTGTGGATGGCTACGAACACGAAGCGCAACTCAAAGGCACGATCACCTTCGGTGAGTTCGGCACGGATGCGCCGGCCACTTTCACGCTCGACGACTCCGCCAGCACTTTCAATTATCTGCGGGTGGATCTCCAGACCGGCGAAGCCGAGATGCATTACCACCTGGAATGGGTCGATCCGGCCGGCCCGCGCTATACGCTCGACGGCGTGAAATATATGCAGAAGGATGCAAGCCAGCCTGCCGTTCGCGATCTGCTGGGCGACTACACAACGTTGTACACGCATATTACGCGGCTGGAGGCAGATGGCACAGCTACTGAGATCGGGATCGGCTATCTGAAGTTCCGGACGTTCGAGGACCTGGCCGCCGTTTCGAATCTCGCCGGCTTTCTGGCATCCTTCCAGGTCACCGGCACCAGCGACCTGGCGATGCAACTGCAAGCTCGCCTGCGCTTCATCGCCTTCACCGGCCAATTTGTGGAGCGCGAGTACGCTCCGGTGGGGTAGGCCTTGGGTCGAGCAATTAGAATTATGGCGCCTTCCGCGCGGCGTTCGCCGAATGGCGCTCGGGCCTTTGCAAATGGGGCACTGAACGAGAATCCGACGGATGGCTCATTTTAGGCGGCTTTCCTGACAGTG
>JARLGM010000214.1 GCA_031292755.1 Candidatus Sulfopaludibacter sp. | reverse complement strand
TTCACCGTGTCCGCGGGCCTTGAATGTCAATGTCCAGTATGAGATCCACACCCCTTAAATACCTTATCACCTTGGATCAACTAATGAACCGTTGACTATGCTGACTTCGGTTAATAGTTCCAGCCAACAAACGAGAGGCGACTCGATAAGAACGGTCTCCGGGTGGCTGTTTGCGCGCCGGGATGGACAGATCGTCGCCACCAGCGGCGCGGCCGTCAGGCGAATCGCTGCCGACCTTCAAGTTGCTCGCCGTATAGCACCTTTGTGTTAACCAAGGGCGTACTGGTCGGCGGCGCCAGCCTGTTGTATATTCCAAGCGTCAAATGATCTCTACGAATGGCACTCCGGCGGCGTCCACAGGCCACGAAATCCGGCCGACGATTCCCGATCGCATCGAGGATTTGGGTATTCCGCGCTCGCTGGTGAGCGACCTGGTCCTGCGCTACCTCTGGATGCACGGCACCGGGTCGCTGCGGTCGCTGAACGAGACTCTGAAGCTGTCGTTCCCCATCCTGGAAACTCTGTTTCACCAGTTCCGGCAACAGCAGTTGCTGGAAGTAAAAGGGATGTTGGGCAACGACTACAGTTTCAGCCTGACCACGACGGGGCGGGCCCAGGCCACCGCGCGGTATGAAGTGTGTCAGTACGTGGGACCGGCTCCGGTATCGATTCAGCAATACCACGAAGTGGTCAAATCCCAGGCCGCTAAAGTCAAGCTGAGCCGCCAGAGCCTTCGCCATGCGTTTGACGACCTGGTGCTGTCGGACAGCCTGTTGGACCAATTAGGGCCGTCTCTGATCGGGCACCAGTCGCTGTTTTTGTACGGCGGCACGGGCAACGGCAAAACCAGCATCGCCGAGCGCATCCTGCGGATCTACCACGACACCGTGCTGGTGCCTTATGCCGTGGAAGTGGACGGCCACATCATCGCGCTGTTCGACCCCGTGGTGCACCGCACGGCCACGAGCAACGACGAAAGGCTGGATGCCCGCTGGGTGGTGTGCGAGCGCCCTTGCATCACCGTTGGCGGTGAACTTTCCGCAGCCATGCTGGAACTGCGGCTGGATGAGGCCACGCACGTCTTCATTTCGCCCTGCCAGATGAAGGCCAACAACGGCATTCTGGTGATCGACGATTTCGGACGGCAGATGCTGGCGCCGCGCGACCTGCTGAACCGCTGGATCGTTCCGCTGGACCGCCGCAAAGACTACCTCACGCTGGCGTCGGGGATGAAATTTGAGGCGCCTTTTGAGTTGATGGTGGTGTTCTCTACCAACCTCAACCCTACAGATTTGGCGGATGAGGCTTTCCTGCGCCGCATTCAGACCAAGGTTCTGGTGGAAGACATCAGCGCGGATGTTTTCGATCAGATTTATCACCGGGTGGTGAGCGTGAACCAGGCGCCTTCCGAACCGGGTTGCGCCGAGTATCTGCGGGAACGGTGCGCGGCGGCGGGAGCCAAGTATCTGCGGGCCTGTTATCCCAACGATATCTACAAGCTGGTGAAGGCCATCAGCGAATATGAGGGGCGGGCGGTGCGGCTCAACCGGGCCAATATCGATCGCGCCGTGAGCCTGTATTTCGCCCGCCCGGGACCTTCCCGGTAGGCGAGGTACGGAACTTAACCAAAGCGAATCCGGCAGGCCGAAACTCCGGCGGGCCTACGGTGTTTCTCACCAGTGCGGGATGAATGCCACATTCCGACGGTACCTGCAATCGCTTCCCGATATCTGACTGGCGCGGAATTTCGGAGGCGGCGTGAGTGTTGCCGGGAGCAATGCTCACGCCGTGGTTTCCCCGTTCGCCGCTACCGCAGGATGCTGTACATGTTGGAGAAATCGTCCGTCCAGGTGCGGAACTTGCTATTTGGCCGCAAGAGCACGGCTCTCCGGCAAAGGTCCGGATGGCGGTCCGCCGTTGATTTGTCCATGAGCAGAGCCCAGGAGCAGGAGAAGCACAGGAAATCGCTCTCCTCGCTTTGAAAATCGTAATATAGGGCCACTTTACCGAAGGCCGCCGCGGCGCGCGCCATCACCGGCGACAGATTCAGGTATGTGTTGGTCACATTGACGGCGAGGATTCCGCCTGGCTTGAGGTGGCGGAAGTAGATGGCGAAGGCTTCCCGGGTCACCAGGTGGACGGGCACCGAATCTCCCGAAAATGCATCCATCACCAGAATGTCGAACTGCTGGCTGGATTCCGAATCCAGGCTCAAGCGGCCGTCTCCCAGGGTCACTTCGACTTTGGCCGGGGTATCGCGTAGATAAGAGAATTCGCGCTGGGCGAGGTCCAGCACCAGCGGATTGATTTCGTAGATGCGGATGGTGTCGCCGGCCTTGCCGTAAGCGGCCAGGGTGCCGCATCCCAAGCCGAGGACACCGATGCGGCGGGGCGCGCCCTCCAGGGACCGCATGGCGCGTCCAATGCCCGATTCCGGGCAGAAATAAGTTACGGGCCGGTAGCGATACTCTTCGCGCAGCATCTGTTCGCCGTGATTGATGGCTCCGTGGACCAGGGTCCGGTGGGCGTCTTCATCCGTGCGGGGGTCGCCTTCGTCTATTACCCGCAGTTGCCCGTAAAAGTTGCGCTCCACCACTTTGTAACCTGCCACCATGTTTGTCATCAGATGGCCCAGAAAGTAGAGATAGCCGCCCAAGCCCGCCACCATGGCCGCCGCGGCGGCGTATTTCCGGAATCGCGGCAGGCGCCACACTTCCCTTTGAAGAGTAAGACAGGCCATCACCGCGCAGAGCGCCATCCCCAGGGGGAATTCGTAGTATGCGTGGAACACGTTGGGCGCGACCAGGCCTACGAACAGCCCGCCAAACGCGCCGCCCAGCGAAACCGTCACATAGAAGCCGGTCAGGAAGCGGGGATGCGGTTTCAGGCGGGCCAGTTCCCCGTGGCAAAACATGCAGCAGATGAACAATGCCAGGCCCAGCAAGGCAATCACCGGCCGGATATGCATGGCTTTGGACCCGGACCACATGCGGTACGCCATGAAGGCGAGGGCGAGTGCCAGCAGGGGCACAAATAGGCCGCGACGATAGGACCGGCCGGATTCGAAACACAGGATGAAGCTGAGCAGGTAGAGGCTGAGTGGAAGAATCCAGAGGAACGGAATGGCCGCGACGTCCTGAGTGAGATGGTTGGTCACGGCCAGGAGCAACACCGAGGCGCTGGCTGCCAGACCAAGCCACAGGAGGCGCACACTCCATGCGGGCGCCGGCCCGCCGGATTCCACGCTGGCCGCGGGCGTCCGCGGTTCCTGCCCGGCCTGCGCACTGGCCCGCCAGGCTGTGACGCCGCAAAGCGCCGCGAAGCAGATGTAGGCAGCCGACCAGGTCCACGCCTGAGCGCGAGTGGGCAGGAGCGGTTCCACCAGCAGCGGGTAGCTCAGCAGCGCCAGCATGGAAGCGAAATTGGAGAGCGCAAAGAGCCGGTACGGCAGGCCGTCCTTATGATTGCGCGCGTACCAGGCCTGCAACAGGGGACTGGTGGAAGAGAGAAGGAAATAGGGCAGGCCAACGGTGGCGCCCAGGAGTTCCAGGATGCGCAGCGACGGGTGTCCGACCGACGCCGTCCGCCATGCCGTACTGGGGATGATGGGCAGCGCAGCCAGGCTCGCCAGCAGCACGCAACCGTGGACGATTGCCTGCCGGCGCGCCGCCACTTTCTGATGCAGCCAGTGGGCGTACAGGTATCCCAGCAGCAGCACCACCTGGAAGAACAGCATACACATGCTCCACACGGCCGAGGAGCCCCCAAACCAGGGAAGGATGGACTTGGCGACAATCGGCTGCACCGCAAATAGCAGGAAAGCCGACAGGGAAATGGTCAACGCGTAAAACAGCATGGAGTTGTTAATTCTATACGCTAACGGAATTGCGCCGGTACCGGGTAACCGGCACTTCCCGGGCGCGCTGGTATTAGGAAGCGGAAAGCTTATAAGCTGGAAGCTTCTTGGAAGACACTCGCCAGCACGGCCTGGTCCGCGGCTTCGGACTTCTGCAGGCCACCGCGCTCAATATGAGCAACATGATTGGGGTGGGGCCGTTCATCACCATCCCGCTAATCATCGCATCGATGGGCGGGCCGCAATGCATGTTGGGCTGGCTTCTGGGCGCGGTGCTGGCGCTGTGCGACGGGCTGGTGTGGAGCGAACTGGCCGCGGCCATGCCCGGCACCGGCGGCACGTACCTCTACCTGCGGGAGGCTTTTCGCAAGACGAATCTGCGCGATCTCCTGCCGTTCCTGTTCATCTGGCAATTCATTTTCAGCGGCCCGCTGGAGATCGCATCGGGGTACATCGGTTTTTCGCAATATGTCGGGTACTTCTGGCGCGGCATGACTCCCACGCAGGGCCGTATGATCAGCATGGCCGTAGGAGCGGCGGTGATTGGCCTGCTGTACCGGCGGGTGACCGCGGTGGCACGAATGGCGGTGGTGCTTTGGGTAGGCGTGCTGGCCACGGTGCTGTGGATCATCGCCAGCGGCATGGCTCATTTTCAGCCGCACACAGCTTTCGATTTTCCTCCTGGCGCCTTTACCTTCTCGACCGGTTTTTTCGCCGGACTCGGCTCCGCCATGCTGATCGCCATGTACGATTTCATGGGTTATTACGATATCTGCTATGTCGGCGGCGAGGTCCGGAATGCGGCGCGTACGATCCCGCGCTCGATCATCTATTCCGTTTTGGGTGTGGCCGCGATTTATACGCTGATGAACCTCAGCATCATCGGCGTGGTGCCGTGGCGCGAGGCGGCGAAATCGCGGTTCGTGGCCTCTCTGTTCATGGAGAAGCTGTATGGCGCGGGCGCGGCCTCCGCCGTCACGGGGCTGGTGTTGTGGACGGCGTTTGCTTCGGTGTTTGCCCTGCTGCTGGGTTACAGCCGGATCCCGTACGCGGCGGCGGTAAACGGACACTTCTTCGCAGCCTTCGCGCGCCTGCACCCGCGCGGCAACTTTCCGCACGTGTCGGTGCTGGTGATGGGTACGCTGGCGATGGGCGCCTCTCTGTGGAATCTGGACGCGGTGATTTCCGCGCTGCTTACTTCAAGGATCCTGGTGCAGTTTATGGGACAGGTGATTGCTTTACAATATCTGCGCAAGCACCGGCCGGATATCGCCCGGCCGTTCCGCATGTGGCTTTACCCCGTCCCGAGTATCATCGCTTTCCTCGGATGGGTCTACATTTTCCTGACCTCCGGCTGGTGGTTCATCGCATTTGGAGCAATCACGATAGCCGCCGGTCTGGTGGCATACGCGATCTGGCGAGCCATCCCCCGAATCGATTCCGTAAGTGGCTTGTAATTCCAGCGAGCGCCGGGTATGATTCGGATAATTTGGAGGAAGGTATGCCGAATCCTCAACCGAAGCGCCCGAATAGTTATCCCGCTGACGCCCCGCCATGTGACCCGCAGCTACCGCTTCACGCTCTGGCCCATCGTATTAAGCACCAGCTAACATCCGCGGAAGCATTTTCGGCTTACAACGTAAACGTCTGGCTGCTGACAAACCGCGGTCAAGCGGAATACGTCGTGGAGCACAACAAGACTATCGCGGAACTCGAAACAAAACACCCCGCGAAGGCTGACAATCCGGCCAAGGTGGGTTTGCACTCGGAGGTCCTGGTGGCGGACCGGCTGTACCGGCGGCGCGATGTTCTATCCGGCGAGACCCGCGTTGCTCAGATCTTCACCGAGCGAATTCCGTGCTCGGAGTGCCGCGCCTTTCTTTCCGAAATCCCCCACTTCAAGGACGTTCCGAAATACTACTACCTCGCATACCATGACAAAGCATGGCAAAAGAAGCAAGGCGGTGGAAATTGGGGCGCATTCCTTATGGACTGCTATCGCCTGCGTGCCACCTGAGGAATTTTCAATTGTCCGTGGGTTTCGGTTCGATGTGGTCAATCACCAGCACGCTGACCGGGCGCCTGGTCTGTTCTAACTTCAGCCCGAGTTCTCTGGACACCGCGTCTGAAAGAGACAGGGCGCCGTTGGGATCCGATGCCACGTTAGCGTTGTCAGGCGGTGGAGCGGCACCTTCGGGAGTGCGGCCTTGAAACTGGCCGGCACTGCTGAAGTTGAGAGTGAAATCCCAGGAGCCTGCAAGGCCGGTGTTGTCCAGGACCGGGGAGTGTATATAGCCGGGCGCCAGCCCTTGCAGCATACTGGCGAACCGTGCCATGGTCATATTGCGGCAATTGAGCAGCCGGCCCAGAATCGGGTGCGAATCCCGGGGGTCCTTCTGGTCTGTTCCCGGGCCCTCGGCGCACTTGATCCGGCCACTGGGGTCTGCCGGCTTCATCTTTGGCTTTACGGCCACCAGAGTGTATGCGTTGATCGGCCGCTCCTCCATGTGGGTCTGTAGTTTGAAGCGCTCCACCAGCAGGTTCTTGATCATCACAATCAGCGCGTCGATGTCGATCGGGGGCCCATTTTGCCCATTCACCAGCGCGGCGGCCGGAGCCTTGGCGATAATACTGATTTTCTCCTCGCTGAGCCATTTCGGCGCACCGACGATCATGTCGTCGCTGAGCTGCCAGAGTTGTTCGATGACGAATTTGAGGTCAAAGCCTTCGATATCGATGCGCCCCCCCGGCTGGATCTGAAACCGCTGATCGTGGACTTCGGGCGGCGTGAGCTTGACTTCGGCGACTTCGAATTCGGTCGGCGCGGCAACGCCCGGGAGAATGGTCGCGATATCGGGCGCATTCTCCGTGGGCTTCTGGTCCACGCTCTCCACGACAACCACCGGCAGCGGAGCTTTCGCGAGTTCCAGTTTCAGGCCGAGTTGTTTATCGACCGCGTCGAAGATCGAAATACCATCCGCCCCGGCGGCTGCCAACTGGCCGCGTCCGGTCCATTTGAGGTCGAAATCGTATGTCCCCTTCAACCCGGTCGAATCGACGACAGGCTGCCTCAGATATCCTCCGGCCATTTCGTGCAGATTCTCAGCGATCTCCGCCGCGCTCATTCCGTGACAGGCTACTTCGATAGGTGCGGTGGGAGCAGCGCCCTGAGGCCTCGGTTTGCCCTGACATCCAGGCTGCGCCGCCGGGTCCGCATCCTTGAGCTGCGGATGTTTGCCCGCCGTCATAAGGTACGCGGGCATGGGCCTGTCGTCTGTGTGGGCCACCAGGTGGAACCGCTCCGCCAGCAAAGCCTGGAGCGTGGTTTTTTGGCGGTCCGGAGTCACTTTCCGGCTGTCGGGGGCCGCCGGCAGCTTGGCGGTAATATCGAACCGGTCCATTTCCAGCCAGTTCGGTCCGCCATATACCTTGTCCGGATCTACCCCATAGGCGGCGCTGATCAGGTCCACCATGGTAGCGGTTTTGATTTCATACCTGCCGGCACGCGTCTGCGGGCCTCGCATGAACAGGTTGAAACTATTCTCGGAGTGCGGACTCGCGCGGACATCGGCCGCCTCGAAGTTCTCAGCAGGTTGACCGGTTGACCGAATGCCCCGCCCGATAAAAGCGTGGCGCACGCGATGCATACGAAGACTCGCATTTCCCCTCCAACTGGGCTTTCCGCCGTTAATGGCTTCGACGCGGAAACCGGGAATTTGTTCCTCACGTCCTGAAAATGGCCACCCGGCCATGTTGCAGTTGTTACACGCGCCCCAGCATGTTCTCATCAGGCTCGGTGCGCGACTCTGTCAGGGCCCGAGGGCGCGCACGATCCTTTCCGGGAGTGGCGAAGGCTTCACCCAGCAGTTTTCGCATCGTCGTCTCCTGGGCACATAACAGGACTGCCTATGGCCAAGTCGGATTCTACTTCCGGAAGATGATTTCGACCCGACGATTCTTCTGGCGGCCTTCCGGATCGTCCGAGCCGTCGGGCTTGCTATTCGGTGCGACGGGATTCTTAGCGCCGAATCCCTGAGTCGCAAACCGGACTTCACGGAGGTGCTGCTGTTCGACGAACCAGTCCTTCACAGACATAGCGCGTCGTTCCGAGAGCTTCAGATTGTAACTATCTGACCCCTTCGCATCCGTGTAGCCCTCGATGCGCACAACCCCTTTTGCCCTCTCACGCACAATTTGAGCCGCTTGCGCGAGAGTCTGCTGGGCTTTGGGTAGAATTTCTGCCTTATCGAAGTCAAACAGGACGTCGGCGGCCAAGTCGATTCGCACCTCTACAGGCGACTCTTTCACCGTGAGGACTTGGACTTTGCCTCCCATGTCCTCAACCCGGAAAACCAGATCGTCAACCTTGCTCTTAAGATCGTACACCTTCCCCGTTTGCGCAGCGGTCAGGAACGGCAATCCGAATACGACCAGCGAAAGCATGGATACATGGTTCGAAAGGTTCGTCACTTCATTCTTCCAAAGTCCCGTCACTGAACGATTACAACGTCTTC
This sequence comes from Candidatus Sulfopaludibacter sp., assembly GCA_031292755.1. Classification (GTDB taxonomy): domain Bacteria; phylum Acidobacteriota; class Terriglobia; order Bryobacterales; family Bryobacteraceae; genus Sulfopaludibacter. Next base: position 2,128 of record JARLGM010000214.1, on the reverse strand, counting down.
GAAGGGAACGAAGTGCGGAATCTCGACAGTGATTTTTTTGATCTCGCTCGGTGGCGCGGGAAACTTAGCCCACAGGGTGATCTGCGATTTTGGCGCAATGTCCGAGATATTGTCGCTGCACAGCAGGCTTCCGTCGCTGTCGGTTACCACGAAGTATTTTTTCTTTGACTCCTCATCGATCAAGTGAATGGCTCCCACGTGACGGTAACGATGATACCCGTCTCCGTCAAAGACGCCCTGTGTGCTGAACCCCTTGTCGGAGGTGTTATAAACCGTGAATTTTAGTGTCACAGTAGTCGAAGTGCGCTTGAGTTCGTTCACGGCGATCCTCACGCCTGGCAAATCGCCATCAACCGGGACAGGCGTTGCGCCGGAAACCGCAGACGGAGGCGGCGTCGAAGCAGGGGCGGGCGCGGAAGCAGGTGTAGCCGGCGGGGAAGCCGGTTGTTGAGCCGCCGTCGAGGTTGCCGGCGGTTCACTTTTGGTGCAGCCAGAAAACGCCACCGTCAGCAGAAAGACCACGACGGTCATTAATAAGCTAGTTTGCTTAAGCACGAGGCCCCTCCAGTCGTTTCGGGAATGAGATCGGCCTGATCACAGATCCTATCACACCCCGGAGGCTCGCTCGCTCTCGGGGCAAAGTTGGGATTCGAGTTCCTCCAAACGGCCGTGCGAAATTCTTGCTAATCATCTGCGCATTCTCCGCGGCTCGGAACTCCGCCACTCCAGTTCGCTAACACCTCAATTGGGAAGCCGTACACTTTCACCCGCCACCTGTGCCGTGAAATTCTTGCGGCGCTCCTAAGCCGTTTGGGTTCCCGTGTCCCGGTCGGCCGGCAGGGGCATTCCGGTATCCGAAACTCTCAACACGACAGTATCCGGGCAATTCTTAACGGCTTTGTTCAAGCGCTGGCGATCAGCCTCGTTCTCCACTACGATACATCCTTGACTTCCAATCGGTCCCCGTCCGTGAATGTACATTCCGCTGCGATTGTAGGTTCGCACGTTAAGCTGCGCGTCCATTTGAAACAACGCTGTGACGGTTGGCTCCAAGCGAATGGTTTGACCCCCGGGGCCATCGGTGGCATAGGAACAAAGGTATAGCCCTGGTGGCAGAGGTCCTCCACTGACGCCGCCCTGCTCTTTGCGAAAAACGTTGTAGCTGGCGTAGCTGTGCTCATCGGCGCCGGATGTCTTTGTCCCCCGACGGCCGCCTGACCAGGCGTGTATCGAAAAGTTCTCGCTGCCCACTGAACCCTGGAGCCACTCCCTCGCGATCGAATAGGTTAGAATGTTGCTGCTCATAACCGCATCCCTCCTGGGTAATGATCTTGAGCCGAAAACCGGAAGTATGACCTTTATCCTCGGTGGTCACCTCAAATCCGGCCATAGAGGGTCACTTCAAAACCGGCCAACGGACGCGCCTAGGACATGACTGTTTTTACACCTTATTACCACTCCGTGCAAGTGTTATCCACCGCCTCGTCTGACGTGTGATGCTCGGGCCCGACCAACAGGAGATGCCTCCGGCGGTGGTGCCCTTGGCCGACATAGCTGAAATCAATAGGTATTCATCCGTCGATTTCAGGCCGACGGCCGTCATCCCTCGACTTTTGCTCCTTGATATAGCAGTTGGAGATTTTCAGTCGTCAACAGGAAAGTTGAAGTTTGCGGTTCCGCGCGCCGCACCACCCAATTCTGAGTACGGTACGTACGGTACGAAGCGTGGTGGCGTGCCAGTGCGGAAACTCAGCCACGGAAACGATCGACTTGAGGCCATACGAAGACTCGCATTTCCCCTCCAACTGGGCTTTCCGCCGTTAATGGCTTCGACGCGGAAACCGGGAATTTGTTCCTCACGTCCTGAAAATGGCCACCCGGCCATGTTGCAGTTGTTACACGCTGGCGCGCGATCGCTTATAATCCGAATTAAGGATCCACTCATCCCATGGCGCTGTTCAAAACCCGCAGCGCCGCCGTATATGGCATCGATGCGCACCTGATCGATGTCGAAGTCGACATGTTCTCGTCAGGCTCGGCGCGCGACTCTGTCATGGTCGGCATGCCCGACACCGCCGTCCGCGAGAGCCGCGAGCGCATCAAAAGCGCGCTCATCAACTCCGGGTTC
>JARLGM010000213.1 GCA_031292755.1 Candidatus Sulfopaludibacter sp. | reverse complement strand
CGATGACGCTGAGCGATCTGCGTTCCCAGATCGCCGGCGCACTGGCGGGGACGAGGCAACAGTGAAGCGAAACGGCTCGGTTCGCAAGCTTTGCATCGTGGCAGCAGCGGCTATTTTATTGGGCGGGCCCGCGGAAGCTTATTATCATTACGTTTATTACTACCGCAGCTCGCCCTTCTATCCCATGCAGGCCAAGTTCGACCTGACCCGCCTGGTCAACAATACCCTGGTCTTTACCGTGGCCGATAACGGCCCATCCACGTACTATCCCAACGACAGCTTCGGCTCGGTGCTGGCGGAAGTGAAGCAGGCGCTGGCGGCGTGGAACTCGGTGCAGAGTTCCAGCTTGCGCGTGACATTCGGTGGCCTGCAGCCCTCCGGTCAGACTTCGAATACGCCGAATGCGGAAGTCGTGTTTCAGAACCTGGGGCCCGGCCTGCTGGGACTGACCAGCGTGACGGTGCCTGCTTCTCCTTCGTTTGCCGGACAATTCGTGCCCATCGCTCACTCCCAGGTGATGCTGACCAACAATACCAGCCAGCAGCCGGGACCCAGCTACTACGAAAGCTTCTTCACCACCGCGGTGCATGAGATCGGCCATGCCATGGGCCTGCAGCATACCTGGACGGCCGCGGCGATGTCGCAAGGGACTATCCGCAATACGTCGCGCGCGCGGCCCATCGACGCCGATGACATGGCGGGGCTCTCGGTGCTGTACCCGGCGGCCAACTGGACCGCCAACTTCGGCACCATCTCCGGCCACGTGACATATACCAACGGAACCGCCGTGGCTCTGGCTTCGGTGGTGGCGATTCCGAACAACGGTCCGGCGGTCAGCACGCTGACCAATCCAGACGGGTCTTATACTATCCTCGGCTTGCCGCCCAATACGTACCAGCTATACGTCCACCCGCTGCCGCCGGATGCCGTGGTGCCGGGCGGGGAAGGGCTGCAACTGCCGCTGTACGATTCCGGCCAGTCGATCGGCGCGAGCGCTCCCTTCCGTACGGTGTTTTATCCCGGCGTCCAGGATCCCGGGCAGGCGGTTCAGTACCCGGTGGCTCCGGGCTCCAATTTCGGCAATCAGAACTTCATCGTGCAGCCGGCGCCCGCTGTGCCGACGTATGACGTGCAAACGTGGAGCTATCTGGATCCGGTGGCCCGTACCTACCCGTTCCAGTTGCCGCAGACCTATATCGGGATCACGCCCGCATTCATCGACGAAACGCAAGCGGCGGCGTTCATTGTCGCGCTGACCAGTTCCGGCGTACCGGCCATACCCACCCCCCAAGCGGTGACTTTGCTGGGAGTCGGCGGTGCAAACTTCGCCCCGTACACGTCTTCCGCCGGGCCGGCGCTGGTGATGTCGTTTGCATCCGCGCCCACGGCGGGCGTGGGTCCGCGCCACCTGGTGCTGAATTTCGGCAGCGACATCTACGTGCTGCCCGACGCCGTCGATATGGTGCAGAAGGGGCCGCCGGTGGTGAACGCCGTCACGTCCAACAGCGATGGCACAGTGACCGTCAGCGGCGCCGGCTTCGGCCCGGACAGCCGGGTGTTCTTCGATGGTATGCAGGCCCCCGGCGTCTACAATGCAGCTGCCAACAGCATTGTGGTCACTCCGCCGGCGGCGCCGGGTGGCCAGGTTTCCACGGTCGCGGTGTACAACAGCGACGCACAAAGCTCCTTGTTCATCCAAAGCCAGAATCCGCCCACCTATACGTACCCCGCCGGAGGAACTCCGCAGTTCCAGAGCGTCTCGCCATCGTCGGTGCCGGCCGGAGTTTTCGGTGTGCCCTTCTCGGCGAAGGTCGACATTGTCACTTCGGGGACGCAATTCGTGGATGGCCAGGTAAGCGTGGGATTCGGCTCCAGCGATCTGACGGTGAGCCGCGTATGGGTGGTCAGCCCGACGCACCTGGTGGCTAACATATTGGTCAGCCCGGCTGCCGCGGCCGGCTCATTCGCGCTGAGCATCGCCTCCGGCATGACGGTGATCGAGCAAACCGGCGCGTTCCAGATTCAGGTCCCCACGCCGCTGCCTCAGATCGAAACCGTAGTCAACGGGGTGACCAATCTGCCGGGCGTCGTCTATCAGGGCAGTTACGGCGTGTTGTACGGCGAGAACCTGGGGCAATCCGTAAGCGGCGTGCAACTGACGGTGAACGGCGCACCGGCGACCGTCTTCTATGCCTCGCCCACACAAATCAATTTCGTCTCTCCGGGTAGCGTCGGCGTGGGCCCGGCGGCCGTGGTGCTGAACACCGGTTCCGGCACGGCGACGGTGGAAGTGCAGATCGCCGGTCCGCCGCCCACCATCGTGGGAATTAGCGGCGCGTCAAGCGGTTCCACCGCCAGCCCCGGCGACGTTCTGACTGCCACGCTGACCGGCCTGGATTCCACCGTAACGGCCAACCTCGCCCGTCTTCAGGTTACCGTAGACGGGTTGCCGATGACGGTCCTGCAGATCGGCTCCGGCCAGGTGCAGTTCGTGCTGACGCAGTCCTTCGGCGGCGCCCAGGCGGCCGTTGTCGTATCGGTGGACGGCGCACCCAGCACGCCTTTCCTCATCGCCGCGCGTTAGGACCGGCTCGACAGCGTGGTACCGTGTACCCATGAAACCGTTTCTACTTCTGCTGCTTGCCGCCGGATTTGCCTTTCCCGCCGGAGATCCCACGGGTTTCTACATCTGGAAGTCGGCGGAACTGAAGGCGCTTCCCACGACTCTGGCCGCTAAACTCGCCGGCGCCAACATGACCAGCCAGCCGGCGGCCAACCTGGGCAACTACACCTTCGCTACCGTGCTGCGAAAAGAGTCCGGTGGCGCAGAGCTTCACGAAACGCAGGCCGACATCTTCGTCATTACCGCCGGCGAAGGCACCCTGACGGTGGGAGGCACCATTCCCGACGGTAAGACCACGCAGCCTCACGAGATCCGCGGCACCGCAATTACCGGGGGCATCGATAAAAAGGTGGGACCCGGCGACGTGCTGACCATCCCCGCCAAAATGCCGCACCGGATGAAGGTCGAGCGCGGCAAGCAGATCGCGTACCTGGCCATCAAGGTCACGCAGTAAATGAAGGCAATCCTGTTCGGCGCCACCGGCATGGTGGGCCAGAGCGTCCTGCGGGAATGCCTGCTGGACGCGGACGTAGAAACGGTAATCTGCGTCGGACGCAGTTCCACCGCGCAGCGTGACGCGAAACTTCGCAACCTGATGCTGCCGGATCTGTTCCACCTCGCGCCCATTGAAAGCGAGTTGTCCGGTTTCGATGCCTGCTTTTTCTGTCTGGGTGTCACCTCGGCCGGGATGACCGAAGAGAACTACCGGCACATCACGCTCGATTTGACCGTCTCGGTGGCGCAGACGCTGGTCCGGTTGAATCCCGCGATGACGTTCGTCTTCGTCTCGGGAGCGGGAGCGGACAGTACGGAGAGCGGCCGGATCATGTGGGCACGGGTAAAGGGCGCCGCCGAGAACGCCGTGTTCCGCCTGCCTTTCAAAGCGGCCTACGCCGTCCGTCCGGCCGTGATTCTGCCGGAGACCGGCATCCGGTCCAGAACCAGGCTTTACCAGACTGTCTACACGCTCTGCCGCCCGCTTTACCCGGTCCTGCGCATTTTGTTTCCGCGCTACGTGACGACGACCGGAAAGCTGGGCCGCGCGATGCTTCGGCTTGCCCGGCAGGGCGCGCCGCGGCGCGTGATCGAAAGCTGGGATATTGCCGGCCTAGCGGACTAACTTGCGCGCGTCTACCCAGGCGGGAAAGACTTCGGGATTTTCCAGCCAGACGAGCATCCACTCGGCCATCTCCTGCTTCTGCTCCTGCTTTTCCGGCGGCGTGCCGGGATTCCGCGCGAGGAATTTGGCGCGATCCTTGGCGCCGATCACCTGGCGGCGGCAGTAGCGGGCGCGGTCCCGATTGCCGGCCGCCATGGCTTCGGTGTACACCTGCAGCATCTCGCGCAGCGATTGTTCCAACTCCTCGAAGGTGTGCTGGCGAACCCCCGCGTAGGGTTGGTGGATGGGCAGTCCGGCGGCCCGCAACAGCTCTCTCAGGTAGCTCTCGGAAACCGGCGCCAGGCGCATCAGCAGGCCGTGCCACACCGCCTCGGTGACAGCGGCGGGCGATTCCGCCGCGAGAATCTCGCGCAACTGCTGCTTAACGGACTTTCTTGAGTCCACGGTGATATTTTTCCGCCGCCGTCATGTGCGCTTCCCGGGTGTTGCTGAACTGGTGCAGGCCGGAGCCATCGGGCCGCAATACGAAGTAAAGGGCCTCCGTCTCCGCCGGATGGAGGACCGCGTGAATGGACGCCATGCCGGGGCTGGCGATGGGCCCGGGCGGCAGGCCGGCATGGCGATAGGTGTTGTACGGGTTCTCGCTCTCCAGGTCCGAGCGGTAGATGGTGCCGCGATAGTGGTGATCCAGCATAGCGGCGTAAATGGTGGTCGGGTCGCAATCCAGCTTCATGCCGATGCGCAACCGGTTTTCGAAGACCGCGGCGATGCGCGGGCGATCTTCGGGCACTTTCGCCTCCTTCTCCACCAGCGAGGCCAGAGTCACGGACCGATGGACGTTGCCGGATTGGATGTTGCGCCAGGCCTCGCGGAATTTCGCGGTCATGAGGTGGCAGACGCTTTCCGGTGTCGAGCGGCGGTTCAGCCGGTAGGTGTCCGGGAACAGGTAGCCCTCGAGCGTGGGCGCCTCCGGATCCAGATCGCGAATCATTTCCGGGTTGCGGGCCGCGGCCACGAATTGCGCGGCGGGGAAGAGGCCCAGCCGTTCGATATCGGCGCCGATCTCGAACATGTTCCGGCCTTCGGGAACTACCAGCGGGAGGAAGAAAATATCGCCGCGCGCGATGCGGTCCAGCACGTCACGCGGCGAGGCCGCCCGGTCGAAGCGATACTCCCCGGCCTGTAGCACCGGGCCCCGATGGGTCATGCGGGCCAGCAGAAAGTCGAACCGGCTGCGCGCCACCCCCGCCTTCACGAGCATGGCGGCAATGGCGTCGGTAGTCATGCCGTGTGGCAGATCCACATAGACGGGGTCCTGGAAGCCCTGGTAAGGCGTCTCGATCCGGTAAAACAGGTACCCGCAGGCGAGCGCCGCCAGAAGCACGAGCAGGCCGAAAACGCGCAGGATCCTCATAAAGAGTCGAGATAGCTTTGCAGCAGAATCACCGCGGAAAGGCGATCCACCGCGGCGGCCCGTTTTTCGATGCTGATCCCGCTGGAGCGCAGCACGCGCCCGGCTTCCACGCTGGTGAGCCGCTCGTCCCAGAGTTTCACCGGCAGCCCAGTGCGGGCTTCCAGTGCGCCGGCGAACTCGCGCACCCAGCCGGACTGGCGGCCTTCGCTGCCGCGCATATTGATAGGATTACCCAACAGGATCAGGCCCACTTCACGCTCACCGATGAGCCGCTCCAGCACGTCCAGATCGCCGCGCTTGTTGGTGCGGTTGAGATTTGGCATGCCTTGCGCGGTAATGCCCAGCGGATCGCTGATGGCGAGTCCGATGCGCTTCTTACCCAGGTCCAAAGCGAGGATTCGGTGAGTCGGTGGGCCCAAACAATTTCATTATAGACGGGGGCACATGCTACATTCGAGGCAAGGGCCGGACCCGCGCCGTGGCGCTGCAAATCGTGAAACCCTCCACAAGTTCTGAAAAGACCGCGCAGGACGCGCGGCAGATGGCCTTGCCCGTGGTGGCGGTTGGCGTCATCATCGCCATTCTGTACTTCGGCCGCGTTTTCTTTATCACGTCCCTGATCGCCATCACCATCGCGTTCATTCTGGAGCCGTTTGTAGCGCTGCTGATGCGCGTGCGGTTTCCGCGCAGCCTGGCGGCCTTCGTGGTATGCAGTGTGGCGCTGCTGATTCTGTACGTTCTGGGCATGGGCGCGTATACCCAACTGGCGGCGATCTATCAGGACTTGCCGACGTACGGCCAGCGCATCGGCGACATTGTGGATGACGTTCGCCAAAAGCTCTCGGCTACCGAGGAACGTACTTATCAACTGGTCGTGCCGGCGCGCCAGCGGCAGGCCGAACAGGAGCGCCTCAAGGCGCAGCAGGCCGAGGCCGCCGCCGCCAAGAAGGGGAAGTCCTCGCGAACCCAACCGCCCATTGTGGTGGTGCAGGCGCCGCCCGGCACGCCCGCCGACGATCACCCCACGCCCATCGGCGATTTCATTTCCACGCGTCTCAGCTCGCTCTACGAGTTCTTCCTGATGGCGTCCTTCATCCCGTTCCTGGTCTATTTCATGCTGAGCTGGCGCGACCATATCAATCGCAGCTTCCTGCAATTCTTTCACGGCGAAGATCGCATGGTGGCCACGCGCAGCCTGCAGGGGATCGCGGACATGGTGCGCGCGTTCGTGGTGGGAAATTTCCTGCTGGGCCTGATGCTGGCGCTGACCAGTTCGGTGATGTTCGGCCTGATGCATCTGCCGTACCCGCTGCTGGTTGGCCCGCTCAGCGGATTCCTGAGCCTGGTGCCTTATGTGGGCTTGCCCCTGGCGATGGGCCCGCCTTTGTTCGCCGCGCTGGGGCCGAACCGGTTTCCCACATATGTGCTGGTGGTGGTGGCGGTGGCCGTACTCCACCTGATTGCGATGAACCTGTTATACCCAAAGATCGTGGGGTCGCGCGTCCACCTGAATCCCCTGGTAGTGACGTTCTCGCTGATGCTGTGGGGCTTCCTTTGGGACGCGCCCGGTCTGCTCCTTGCCATCCCGCTGACCGCCGGAATCAAGGCCGTATGCGACAACGTGCATGGCTTGCGGCCGATTGGCAAATTCCTGGGAGATTAGGTTCCGTGCGCCCCTGCCACGCTATTGCTTCTTGCGCATGGGCGATTCGACCTTCTTGAAGCCCGCCGGCACGGCGAATTGCGAATCGTCCACCGCTGCCCCGGAAAATCCGCTCAACTCCGTCGTCATCTCCAGCAGCGACCCGGGCTGCGAATTTCCGTTGCTGCTCTCTGGCGGCGGATCGGACGAACTCTTCTTGTTGCGCCGCACTCCCAACATGCCTCCGAGCGCTCCGCTCAGCGTGGGCCGGTCGGCCGCCGGTTGCGCCTGCGGCTGCGGTTGCTGCGTGGACTGCTGCCCCTGCGGTTGCGTGCCGGGCTGTCCCTCCACCCCCATTACTACGTTCTGCATCACCGGCATCCCGTCCAGTTTGCCGATTTCCTTGTACACCTCGGCCATGCCCTGCGCCACTTCCGGACGCGCCGCGAACATACTGCCGTTCGGCGACCAGTTGAGCTTCTCCGCCATCCGCTTGTGAAACTCCCGCACTTCGGCATAACCGCTGATGGCCGGCGCGATCCACATATCCGTTGTGATCACCATGGCGCCCGTCTGCCCGCTCTGCTGATCGGTGCCCTCCATCTCCATCTTGAGGACCATTTCTTTCGCGTCGTAGCCGTTCACCTGCTTGGCATTGCCGGTGTTCTTGGCCGACACTTTGAAGCTCATCTGCGTGTTGTCGCCGTTCTTTTTGGAGTTCTGCATGCTTTGCTGCATCTGCTCCATCATTTGCTTCATTTCGTCGAAGGTCATCACGTACCAGGTCTTCTTTTGCATGTCGACACTGGTGATGGTCTGGCTGTTGAGGTCGACAATACTCGTGTGGCCGGTCCCCCGCGTCACCATGCGGTCTCCCTTCACCGATACGGTGCTTTGTATGGGCTCGCGCGCCTGCTTGGAAAACACTCCGGCAATCTTGAGAAGACTGGCCATAGCGCCCCCGGTGACGGTGCTCTTTTCCTGGTAGCTGAAATCCGCCAGCAGGGGTGACGCAGCCAGTGCCAGGATTGCCGTGACCGTTACGATGTTGCGAATCATTGAATCCTCCTTTTGCATATCGTAGGATAGGGACCGCCACGATACAATGGCTGCTCAGGAGGTTACGTACTGTGTCCGACCTTACAATCCGTCCCACGATGAAGTTCATAAAGGCGGGCGCCATCCTCGCCACAATTGTATTTCTGGGACTGGAAATCGCCTATTTCGCCTCATGGAAGGCTACGTTGCCCAACTGGTTCCCGATCGTTCCGCCGGTGATTCTCCTGTGGCCGGCTTCGCGCGCGTTCCGGCGGCAGTACATTAAAGTGGTGATTTCCGGAGACCGGTTGCGCTACGAGGTGGGCGCCGCGTCGAAGACCACCCGCAATATTCAGCTCAACAAATTGCAGGATGCGCGCGTGGACCAGCGGGTCATGCAGCGGATGTTTAACGTGGGCGATCTCTCGATTGAGACCGCGGGGGAAGCCAGCCGCCTCACCATTGCCAATGTGGACAATCCCCAGTCGCTGGCGGACGAGATCATGAACCGGGCGCAGAAGGGGTCCACGGCGTAACGGGTGCCCAAAAAGGCGCCCAAAAAAGGGGACAGACGCATTTTAAAAATGCGTCTGTCCCCTTTTTGGATCACGTTTGGCGTGCACTTCAGCGTATAACTCGTTTCCTGAAAATGCGTCTGTCCCCTTTTTTAAATGCGTCTGTCCCCTTTTTAGAGCAGATGTCCCATACGGTCGCGCTTGGTGCGGAGGTACGCTTCGCGGGTATCCACCACCTCGGCCAGGCAGGGAACCCGCTCGGTCACGCGCACGCCCGCGCTTTCCACGGCTTCCACTTTTTCCGGATTGTTGGATAACAGGCGCACGGCCTTCAGGCCGAAGTATTGCAAAATGGCGCCCGGCAGGGCATAGCTGCGCAGATCGGAATCGAAGCCGAGACGCTCGTTGGCATCCACCGTGTCGGCGCCCTGGTCCTGTAACTCGTACGCGCGAAGTTTGTTGAGCAGACCGATTCCCCGGCCTTCCTGGTGTTCGTAAATCAACAGGCCTCGCCCCTCTTGGGCGATGCTCTTCAGGGCGATTTCCAATTGCGCCCGGCAATCGCAGCGCAGGCTGTGAAAGACGTCGCCGGTCAGACACTGGGAGTGAATACGGACCAGCGGCGGCCGCTCGCCGGCCAGGTCGCCCATCTTCAGGACAACCGCTTCTTCGATGCGTCCGCCATTGCCGTTGGCAAATCCGCCCTCGAAACCGTAAATCCGGAACAGGCCGAATTGCGTTGGAAAGTCCGCTTCGGCCACTTTTTGCAGCCGCGGCACAGAGGAATTACTCATGCTAAATTATGGGGAACCTTACTCCTTTTATTATAATGGCTTCCGGCACCGAATGCAGGAAATCTCGTTCTCGCTGCTGGTCAAACTCGGCGTAGTGGCATCGATCGCCAGCATTCTGGCACGGTCGAATTACTTCAAATCCATGCTGATGCGCGAGAATCGCACGCTCAATCAGCGTCTCGCCCTGGCAGTGGTGCTGTCGCTGGTATTCGCTACCAGCGTCGCCATCCGGGTAGCCAGCCCCAACTATTACGCCGCCGACCTGGGCCTCGAAGGCAGCCTGCTCGCGGGAATCCTCGGCGGATATGTCTCCGGCCTCCTCTCGGGCATTCTGATTTCGCTGCCGGCCATGTTCTATGGCGAGCACCTGACCATGCCGCTTCTGGCCGCGGTGGGAGTGGTAGGCGGGCTATTGCGCGACCTGGCCACCGACCCGGAAGACATCTGGCAGTTTTCCCCGTTCCCGGACCTGAACATCTTCCGTTTCTTCAAGGAAAGCCGCAATCACCGCCGCACGGCGTTTCACCTGCTCTTTGGCGCGGGTATTCTGTTCACCGAGTTTTTGCGTTACCAGTTGAGAAGTTTTTCGCATACCCGCACCGAAATTTTTTTCCTGGCGAACCGGTGGGGCGAGACCACGCCGTTGACCCTCACCGCACTGTTCGCCACCACACTGTTTGCCGTCATCATTCCGCTCAAGATCTGGAACAACACCCGCAACGAAAGGAAATTGGAGGAGCAGTCGCGCCTGCTGGTGGAAGCCCGCCTGGCGGCGCTGACCAGCCAGATCAATCCGCATTTTTTGTTCAATACGCTGAATTCGGTTTCGTCGTTGATCCGGACGGACCCCAACCAGGCGCGCGCCATGGTCGTCAAACTTTCCAAGGTGCTGCGCCGGCTGTTGCGCAAACATGAGAATTTCAGCGCCCTGCGCGAGGAACTGAGTTTCATCGAGGACTATCTTTCGATAGAGGTGATTCGGTTCGGCGACAAACTGCGGTTCGAGAAAGACGTGGCCGACGATACGTTGGATATGCTGGTACCCAGCATGCTGCTGCAACCGCTGGTGGAGAACTCGATTAAACACGGATTGAGCAACAAAGTAGAAGGCGGAACCATCCGGATTCATTGCCGGCGCAGCGAATCGCGGCTGCACCTTCTGGTGGAAGACGACGGCGTCGGAATCCCGGAAGCCAAGCTGGCCACGCTGCTGGATCATGGCATCGGTGTCAGTAACGTTAACGAGCGCCTGAAAGTCCTGTTTGGCAGCGACTACCGGATGTGGATTGACAGCCAGCCTGGCAAAGGCACACGAATTCAGATTGAAGTGCCGGAATTGCAGAGTACCCTGGCGGCCGTATCTTGAGCCGCTCAGGCATACCGATTCGAGCGAGGAGATGCTTTGACGAGACTGGAAGAGTCCCTAACCGCGTGGCCTGCAAACGGGCTGCCCACCACTTTGGCGGCCCGAACCCGCCGCGTTTACGACCGTCTGGCGGCGGTCTACCCGATGTCTACCATGCTGTTCCACTCGCGGGCCCACCGCTGCGCGCTGGAGGCTTCGGGCGTGCGCAACGGCATGAAAGTGCTGGAGGTGGCGACCGGCAGCGGCGAGATGTTCCGCCGGCTGGTACGCGCCAACCGCAAAGGATGGAACACGGGCGTGGATCTTTCGCCGAATATGGCGGCCCGGACGCAGCG
>JARLGM010000212.1 GCA_031292755.1 Candidatus Sulfopaludibacter sp. | reverse complement strand
AAATTGCAACCAGCCGGGAATGAACAACTTCCGCCGACATGGTGTAGAAGATGAGCTAAAGGATTCCATCAACCCCACCAGGAACACACCCAGCGGACCGAATTTTACCAGAGCGTCGACAAGGGTATGGAGCAACGTAACTATTGTAAGCGGTCGGCGTGGGGCAGGCCCTGAATGCTTGCTGCGCCGAGATTGAGGCCAAAGGCGGCCTGGTCACATTTAGACCCTTGGACGCTTCACGTCAATCTGGGCAGGGACCGTGACCGTTGAGAATCAGGCGCCGGGCCAGCGGCGACCGGGCATTGTGGCGACCAGGGCGCGCAGAACAGCGTTGACGGATTCGCCGTTTTTAAAAACACGTGCCACATCAGGATCCAGCAGGACCGCCACAGATCCCGGCTGGACGCGATCGGCGAAACGGTTGTGCCTGGCTTTCGTGTAATCGAAGCGATATTCGGATCTGAGACCGTCGGTAGGTTTCGCTTTAGGCTTGGTTTGCGATGTTTTCCTCATAATCGTGTCGCTCCCTTCTCGTAGCGCAGCGGGCGCTAATGATACGAACGCGATCCACTCCCGGCTCAGTAAAGCAAACCAACAAGAGACGCTTCGCAGCGGAATATCCGATGATGATCTCGCGCGTTTCTTCGCCGGAATGCTCTTCGTCCGAGAAAACCCGCGCCAGTGGACTGCTGAATACCGAGGCCGCCTCGGCAAAAGTTGTCCCATGCTTCTCGACGTTCGACTTGGCCTTGCGCGGGTTCCACTCGAATACCAACGACATCGCGTCTCCCTACAGAATACCGAAACGGCGGTTGGTTTAAGATGGCTTGTGATTGGCTGGGACGCAGGGATTCGAACCCCGATACGCAGATCCAGAGTCTGCAGTCTTACCGTTAGACGACGTCCCAGTAAATATCCAGTTTACCAAACGCACCACCGGCGAATCTACCAGACAGCGCGTAGTACACTGAAACTTCAACATGACCAAGTGGTTGCGGCTGGGCTTCGTACTGGCTTTGTGCGGCTCCGCCGGCTGGGCGGTGGACTGGAAGGCGTTGCAACCGCAGGGCTACGTCAGCGATTTCGCCGGCGTCATCAGCCCTGAAGCCAAAAGCCAACTGGAAGCCTACTGCACCGCCGTGGAGCAGTCCACCGGCGCTCAGATCGCCCTGGTCACCATCGCCACACTCGAGGGCGAACCCATCGAAGACGTCGCCAACACCATCTTTCGCACCTGGGGCGTCGGCCAAAAAGGCAAAAATGAAGGCATCCTGCTTCTGCTGGCCACCGCCGATCGTCGCAGCCGTCTGGAAGTGGGCTACGGCCTCGAGCCCATCCTGCCCGACGGCATGGATGGCCGCATTCTCCGCCAGATGCGCCCCGCGCTCCGCCAGGGCGATTTCGGCGATGCCTTCATGGCCGCCGCGCAAACCATCGGCAACACCATCGCGCAGGCCAAGCACGTCCAAATTCAGGCCACTCTGCCACGCCGGTATCAGCCCAGCACCACCGATTCGATTCCCTGGCCCATGATCCTGGGCGGCATCCTTCTCCTGCTCTGGCTGCTGCGCGCCGGCGGCCCGCGCGGCTACAGTGGAGGAGGCGGCGGCGGATTTATCCCCGGCCTGATCCTGGGCAACGTGCTGGGCCGTTCCAGTTGGGGCAGCCGCGGCAGCGGCGGCTTCGGCGGCTCCGATTCCGGCGATGGGTTCGGCGGCTTCGGCGGCGGCGATTCCGGAGGCGGAGGCGCTTCCAGCGACTGGTAAAAAGGAGTTATGGATAAGCTGCTCCAGCAACTCGTGGATAAGCTGCAAAAGGCGTACGGCACCCGCCTGGTTTCGGTGGTGCTCTACGGTTCCGCCGCTACCGGCGAGCACCACGCCAAATTTTCCGATTACAACGTGCTCTGCGTGTTGAGCCAAATCACCCCGCGCGAACTGGCCGCCAGCGAGGAGATCTTCCGCTGGTGGCGCGAGCAGGGCAGCCCTGCCCCGCAGCTTCTCACGGAAAACGAGGTGGCCACCTCCACCGACTGCTTCGCCATCGAATTCCACGACATCAAACAGCACCACCGCCTGCTCTTCGGCAAAGACCTGCTGGCCGATCTCGTCGTGGATAATTCGTTCTACCGCGCCCAGGTGGAACACGAATTGCGCGCCAAACTGCTCCGCCTGCGCCAGAAGGCCCCCGGCATGATGTCGGATTCCGATCTGCTGCGCCGCCTGCTGTTGGATTCCATCTCCACCTTCTGCGTGCTGTTTCGTCACGCGCTGCGCCTCCATGGCTTCGATGCCCCCATGCAGAAGCGCGAGGTGATCCGCTGCTGTGGGGAACAGTTTGCCCTCGACCCGCAGCCGTTCGATAAGCTGCTGGACGTCCGCGAAGAACGCCTCAAACCGCGCGAAGTCGAGCCCGTAAGCTTGCTCGCCCCTTACCTGGAAGGAATTGCCAAAGTGATCGATGCTGTGGACCGCCTCGAAAAATAGGAGACTGGATACGTGAAAGCCGCAATCATCGCCATCGCCGCGCTGCTCGTCATAGGTATCGCGGGAGCCAGCAAATACTACACTGTCAGGAATGACCTGGTCACCCAGCGTGAGGCCGTCAACGCCCAGTGGTCGAATGTGGATGTGGTGTTGCAGCGGCGCGCCGACCTGATTCCCAACCTCGTCAACACCGTCAAGGGATTCGCCGCGCACGAAACCGAAGTCTACAAATCGATCGCCGATGCGCGCGCGGCCCTGATGGGCGGCAGGACTCCGCAGGAGAAAATTGCCGCCAACGATCAACTCTCCGGCGCGCTGTCCCGCCTGCTGGTGATCGCCGAAAATTATCCGCAGCTCAAGAGCAATGAAAACTTCCTGCAATTGCAGGATGAACTGGCCGGCACGGAAAACCGCATCGCCGTCGAGCGCCGGAAATACAACGAAACGCTGGAACACTATAACGTGGAGATCCAGAAATTCCCCGCCAATATTGTGGCGGGCATCGCCGGGTTCACGCGCAACGACGCATATTTCAAAACCGAGCCCGGCGCAAGGGAAGCTCCAAAGGTACAATTTTAGAAGTCCCTTTCTATGCCCGAACTTTTCAAGAACTACATCGACGGCGAATGGGTGTCCCGTGCCCAGACGCTGGAAAATCGCAACCCCGCCAACACCGATGAGCTGGTGGGCACGTTTATCAAAGGTACCCCGCAGGACGTGGAGGATGCCGCATCGGCAGCCGCGGCGGCCCTGCCGGCGTGGTCCGCGATGGCCGGTCCGGCGCGCGGCGCCATTCTCTACAAGGCTGCCGATATCCTGGACCGCAAATTTGAGCAGGTGGCCGCGGACATGACGCGCGAAGAGGGCAAAACCCTCCCCGAAGCCAAAGGTGAAGTGCGCCGGTCCATCAACATCCTGCGCTACTTCGCGGGTGAAGGCTCGCGCATGCCCGGTATGCTCGTGCCGTCCGAACGGGACCGCGTCCACATGTTCGCCCTGCGCAAACCCATCGGCGTGGTGGGCCTCATCACTCCCTGGAATTTTCCCAGCGCGATTCCCGCCTGGAAAATGGCGCCCGCCCTGATCTGCGGCAATACCGTGATCATCAAACCCGCTTCCGCCGCGCCTCTGAGTGCGTGGCGCATCGTGGAAGCGCTGCACGAAGCCGGCATTCCCAAGGGGGTAGTCAACTTCCTCGCCGGCTCCGGCGGAGAGTTGGGGAGCGCCCTGGTAAACGCCGCTCCGCTCAAGGCGGTCTCCTTCACCGGCTCCTGCGAAATCGGCAACTGGCTCCACGGCGAAGCCTCCCGTCGGCGTCTGCGCATTCAGCTTGAAATGGGCGGCAAGAATCCCACCATCGTGCTCGCCGATGCCGACTTCAATTCCGCCGTCGAGAACGTAGTCAACGCCGCATTCTTTTCCACCGGCCAGAAATGCACCGCCACCAGCCGTGCCATTGTCGAAGATGCCATCTACGATCGCTTCGTGACCGCCGTGGTGGAACGCACCAAAAAATTGAGGGTCGGCGACGGCATGACGCCCGGCATCGAGATTGGCCCCTGCGTCGATAAGAGCCAGATGGAAACCGACCTGCGCTACATTGAAATTGGACGCAAGGAATCGGGCGAGCCGCTCTGCGGCGGCCGGCGCCTGACCGATGGCGCCCTGGCCAAGGGCTATTTTGTGGAACCCACGGTCTTTGCCGGCGTGCGCGAGGAACACACTATCGCGCGCGAAGAAATTTTCGGACCGGTGCTCGCCATCATGCGCGCCGGGAATTTCGAAGATGCCATGCGCATTGCCAATAACATTCCGTTCGGCCTCTCTTCTTCCATCCAGAGCACCAACCTTTCGCGCGTTTTCGAATACATTTACCGCGCCGAAGCGGGGCTGCTGACGGTGAATCTCCCGAGCGCGGGCGTGGAGTACCAGCTTCCTTTCGGCGGCAGCAAGGAATCCAGTTTCGGGCCGAAAGAGCAGGGCCCCGCCGCTCTCGAATTCTATAGCGACTACAAAACCGTTTACCTGAAATACTAATGCATCTAGGACAAATCAAACACGAAGGCGCGGTGGTGGCCGCCGTATTCGAAGCCGGAATGGCCAGGCCTATCCCCGCCCACAGCATGCTGGACCTCATCAAACGCTCGGAGGTGCAGGATATTCCGCTGGCCGCTCTGGCGGCGCAGTTGGCCACCCGGCACGGCGAATCCCTGCCTCCGGTGTTGCCCGTCACCCCGCCGGAAGTGTGGGGTTGCGGCTGCACCTATGAAGCCAGTTCCTCATTCCGCGATGCCGAGCACGGCACCCGCGAGGGCATGTACGCCCACGTCTACCGCGAGCCGCGCCCCGAGATCTTCTTCAAGGGGACGGCCCGCGTTTGCGTGGCCAGCGGCAAGCCCATCGGCATTCGCCCCGATTCCCAGTTCACGGCAGCCGAACCGGAGCTCGCAGTCATATTGGGCAGGAGCGGCCGCGTTGCCGGCTACACCCTGGCTAACGATGTTTCCGCGTGGGACATCGAACGCGAAAACCCGCTGTATCTGCCGCAATCGAAGGTTTACGACGGTTGCTGCGCCCTGGGCCCCGTCATGGTGCCTACCGAGCAACTCCCGGACCCCTATGCTTTGGAAATGACCTGTACCATTATGCGCGACGGCAAGGAGCTGTTTTCCGGCGCCATCTCCACCAGCAAGCTGCATCGCCGCATCGAGACGCTCATCGCATACCTCACGCGCGCCAATCGCGTGCCCGCCGGCACCGTCATGCTAACCGGCACCGGCATTATCGTGCCCCGGGAGGCCGCGCTCGCGCCGGGAGATATCGTTACCATCCGGGTGGCCGAAATCGGCGAGTTGTCCAATCCCGTGCGCCTTGCGGATTAACGGATGGCGGACGACGAACGCCTGGCGCATCTGGCCGCCGGTCTCCACATTCCGGAAGTCCGCCGCCATATCTTTCTTTGCTCCGATCAGACCAAGCCGCAGTGCTGCACCAGGGAAGCCGGACTCGCGGCATGGGACTATCTCAAGCGCAGGCTCGCCGAACTCGGCCTGCTGGACCGCGTCTACCGCACCAAGGTCAACTGCCTGCGCATCTGCGAACGGGGTCCCATCGCCGTCGTCTATCCCGAGGGCGTGTGGTATCACTCCGCGTCTCCCGAAGTATTGGAGCGGATCATTCGCGAACACCTGATGGAAGGCCGCGTGGTAGAAGAATTCGTCTTCGCCAGAAACGGCCTGGTTACTCGCCCATGACTTTGATAATCACCCGCTTGGAACGCCGGCCGTCGAATTCGGCGTAATATACCTGCTGCCAGGGACCGAAATCCAGCTTGCCGGCAGTCACCGGAACAATTACTTCGTGATGCACGATCAGGCTCTTCAGGTGCGAGTCGCCGTTGGTTTCCCCAGTGCGGTGATGCCGGTAATTCTCGCGGAAGGGAGCCAGTTTCTCCAGCCATTCGTCGATATCCGCGATCAGCCCGTCTTCTGCGTCGTTGACCCAAACCCCGGCTGTAATGTGCATGGCCGATACCAGGATCATGCCTTCCTGAATGCCGCTCTTGCGCAGGGCCGTTTCCACTTGGGAAGTCATGTTGATGTAATCCCGGTGCTTTGTAGTCTTAAATGTGAGATATTCCGTATAGAACCGCATAGGGTCGATGATACAAGCTATGGAGCCGGTGACTGGAAGAATCCTCCTTGTCGATGATGAACCGCCGCTGTTGAAGATGATGAGCTTATATCTCGCCCGGTTGGGATACTCCGTCACTACCGCCGGCACTACCGAAAAGGCCTGGGCGGAGGTGGAAGCGGCGCCCGCGGATTTTGACATAGCCGTGTTGGACGCCACCATGCCCGGTGTGACCGTCCACGAACTCGCCCTCAAGATGCTCGCGGCGAACTCCACCATGCGCATCCTGGCCGCGAGCGGTTATCCTGTGGATATGACCGACGTGAAAGCGCAGGCTCCGGGCCGTGTAGACTTCCTGCACAAGCCCTTCACCCCGGAAATGCTGGCCACGGCGTTGCGGAGGATGCTTGCCCCGCAAGAAGAAAACCTTTGAGATCGGCAAAGAAGTGAAAGCCATTGCACGCGAGCGGGTAGGCACGGTGCCCGCGTCCCGGCCCATCCAGCCCAAGAGCGCGCGCAAGAAGCCGAAGCACAAAAGATCCATGGAGGAAGAGACCGAGTGATCGAATCGAAAGCATGCACAAGGCGGGATTTTCTGGTATTTGGCTCCATAGGTTCCCTGCTGGCGCCTGTGGCCCATCTGTTTCCCTGGTGGAAACCAAAGGATATCGTCCTGGCGGACGGCCGCTTTCAGATTATTCGCACCAAGCATCCCAAGCGGCACTACATTCTGATTCACGGCGATGAAACCACCGCCCGCGACGTGCTCACCAAGCATATGGAGACGCATCCCGGCACCGCCTTCCTTACCGAAAGCAAGACTCGCAACATCCCCATCGATAGCGGGCAGGTGGACCCCAATCGCATCTTTTCGCGCAACGGCGCGGCCATCAGCCTGCAAAAGAACAATCCCAACTGGAATGCCAGGCAGATGCAGGATGCGCTGGACCTGATCGAAGGCCAGCGCGATCGCTTCCTGCACGAAGTCATGCCGCACCACGGCGAACTGCTGGTGGCGCTGCACAACAATTCAGAGGATTATTCGGTGAATAGCGAAGCGGCCATCAGCGACATGCGCTCCCTCAAGCAGCCCGATAATCCGCACGCCTTCTTTCTGTGCACCGATCCCGGCGATTACGAGATTCTCGCCACCTCGCCCTACAACGTGGTATTGCAGCAACACGTGCGCGCTCCCGACGACGGCTCGCTCTCCCGCCGCGCCGCCGCCCGCCTGGCGCGCTACGTGAATCTCGAAGTGGCCATGGGCGATGCCGCCCGCCAGCAGGAAATGCTCACCTGGATGGAAGACCACCTGCCCTTTGTCTCGTAGGCGCCGTTACGCCGGCGTCTGGTAAAGGATCTCTTTCCCGCCCGCCAGGGATCTGCTTTCGCCTTCTTCCAGATCCAGCACGATGAATTCGTTGGCTCCCTTCTTGAGCCACGGCGCTGGAACGAACAGGCTCTGCTGCGGGCCGATTTTCCAATAGCGCCCCAGGTTATGGCCGTTCACCCACGCCACGCCTTTGCCCCAACCGCGCATGTCCAGGAAGGTGTCGCCCAATTCAGCGAGTTGCACCACACCCCGATGCAGCGCCACGCCCGCGGCAGCCTTGTTGGAAAACGGCATCCTGGACGGTTCGTCGAAAGGCAGCGGGAAAATCTCCCAATCCCGCAATTCCTCGCCGTTCATCGTGACTTTTTCGGTGATGCCCTTGCGATCGTTCACCAGCCGCGGCCCGAAGTTAACCCGCCCCATATTCTCCACCAGAATATCTAGCGGCTCGCCCGCGGCCAGGTCCACGTCCAACTTGTTCTGCTGCCGCCGCCGGTCCAGCGTGCCCAGCCGGCGCGCGCCTTGCGAGACCACCGCAAAATCGCACGCCTCGCTGATCTCCAGCGTGCCTTTCATTGCCCGGTCCAAGCGCTTGCGGTACAGGATGAAGCCATACGATTGGCCCACCATTTCCATGGGCAGCGGCTTCGGCGAGCGCACCGGGTTCGGCAGACGCGACGCCACGCCGGCCGATTCCCGCAGGTCGAACCGCGGAATCTCGATCATCGGCAGCGGCGCCGGAAGCTCCGGCAGCGGCGTCCCCTCGGGCAGGTGCTTGCGAATCACCTCCTGTAGCGCATGGAACTTGGCGGTGGGGCGTCCCGCTTCGTCCAGCGGGGAATCGTAGTCGTAGCTGGAAATGTCGGGCTCGTAGACCCGCGAGTAGTTGGCCCCGCTCATGTAGCCGAAACTGGTGCCGCCGTGCGCCATGTACAGGTTGCAGGAGATGCCGCGCGAGAGCATCCACTCCAGCCCGCGGGCGGTGCGCTCCGGCGCCGTGGTATGGTGCTTCTCACCCCAGTGATCGAACCAGCCCACCCAGAATTCGCCGCACATACGCGGCACGTTCTGCCGGAACGCGTCGAAGTTGGCAAACTCGTGCTCCGGATTCGACGTGTCGCCAAAATTGATCACCCCGAGCACACCATCCAGCGTCCCGCCGGCCAGATTGCTCTTGCCCGAACCATCGGAGGTATACAGGGTCACGTCGAAACCGGCGTCGCGAATCATGTGCCGGATGGCGTTCATGTATACCTTGTCGCTCCCGAAGCTGCCGTACTCGTTCTCCACCTGCACCATCAGGATGGGCCCGCCGCGCGTGATCTGCAACCCCGCCGTCTCTTTGCCCACGCGCGCAATATAGGCAGCCGCAGCCTTCAGGAAAGCCGGGTCGCTGCTGCGCACGCGCATCTCCGGCGATGCCAGCAGCCACGGCGGAAATCCGCCGAAATCCCATTCCGAACAGATGTACGGACCCGGACGCAGCAGCACCCAAAGCCCTTCTCCCTGCGCCATCCGGATGTATTCCGCCAAATCCAGATTGCCGGTGAAATCGAACTTCCCGGGATGCGGCTCATGCAGATCCCAGAAGACGTAAGTCTCCAGCGTGTTCAGGCCCAGCGCCCGCATTTTGCGCATGCGGTCGCGCCAGTACGGACGCGGTACCCGTGGATAGTGCATGGCCCCGGAGCGGATGACGAAGGACTTGCCGTCCAGCAGGAACTGGTTGCCCTGCGTCCCAAATGTGTGCCCGGGGGCGCCCTTCAACCAGGGCGTCGCCAGCAGCGGCAGCATACTGCGCCTTGTGACTTGCATCACCCTACGTTATAACAGGTGGCATGAAGTCTTTCTGCCTGTTGCTCACCCTCGCGCTCACCGTGGGGGCGCAAGTCCAGCCGCCCAGGAAAAAACTTCTGGCCGTCGGCGTTGTCAAAGGGTTCGAACACGATTCGGTGTCGCACGCCCTGGCGACCATTGAGAAGCTGGGACGCCAGACCGGCTTGTGGGACACCTACATCCGCACCGATACCGAACTGCTCACCAAACAAAAGCTGGCTGCCGGCAATGCCAAAAATCTGACCTACTTCGACGCCGTCATTTTCTATACCACCGGCGATCTGGGTCTCACCGATCAGCAGAAGAAGGACCTGCTCAGCTTCGTGCACGACGATGGCAAGGGCTTCCTGGGCATCCATAGCGCCACCGACACCTACTACGACTGGCCCGAGTACGGCGAGATGATCGGGGCCTATTTCGACCAGCACCCCTGGGGACAGGGACACTGCACCCTTCGCACCGAGGACAAGAACTTCGCCGCCACCGCGCACTTCCCCGCATCTTTTCCCTTTTACGACGAGATCTACCAGTTCAAAGCGCCCTATTCGCGCGACAAACTGCACGTGCTGATGAGCGTAGACCCGGCATCGGTGGACCTCACCAATAAGAACGTGCATCGCACCGATAAGGACTTTGCCGTCGCCTGGACCCACAGCTACGGCAAAGGCCGCGTCTTTTATTCCTCCCTCGGCCATCGCGACGAAGTCTGGGATCTGCCCGACATCCAGAAGATGTGGATTGAAGCCGTCAAGTGGGCCATGGGCATGACCCAATAGCGCGCCTTGAAGCTGGTCTTGCCCTATCGAGCGCCGTACAACTGGCCCGCGCTGATCCGCTTCCTGGCGCCGCGAGCAACGCCCGGCGTGGAGCAGGCCAATCCCGAATTCTATCGCCGCGTCCTGCCACAAGGATGGGTGGAAGTGCGCCCCGACGCCCACAACCCTCACCTCAACGTCAGAGTGGAAGGCCCGGCCCGCGGCCTCACCGCCCGGCTCCATCGCCTCTTCGACACCGCCGCCCCCGTGCGCGAGATCGAACAGCACCTGGCCCGCAGCCCGCGCCTGGCCGCGACCGTGCATCGCGAATCGGGCCTGCGCATTCCTGGCGCGTGGGACGCCTTCGAACTCACCGTGCGCGCGGTCCTGGGACAGCAGGTCACTGTCAAGGGCGCAACCACACTCACCGGCCGGCTGGTGGAGCGGTATGGCGAGCGGACCGCTCACGGCATGCTGTTCCCCTCGCCCGATGCGCTCCTCGGCCAAGACCTGACCGTCATCGGTTTGCCCCGCGCACGCGCCGCCACCTTGTCAGGCGTGGCCCACGCGTTTGCCTCCGCCCAACCGCCTGCCACCATGGCCCAACTCATGGCCCTTCGCGGCATCGGTGCCTGGACCGCGCAATATGTGGCCATGCGCGCCTTCAAAGACCCCGACGCCTTTCCCGCCTCGGACCTCGGCCTGCTCCGCGCCGCCGGTCCGGACGTGGCCCGTCAGGCCGAAGCCTGGCGGCCTTGGCGCGCTTATGCCGCCATGCACCTCTGGCTGGAGCAGCACTAGTATATCGTTTCAATAAAACATGATCTAATAGTTCTGTTTCCTGTTATGCT
>JARLGM010000211.1 GCA_031292755.1 Candidatus Sulfopaludibacter sp. | reverse complement strand
GCCGCCGTTCCCGATGGCGATGGATGTTCGGACGCCGGACTCAAATTGCAGAGCGTCCGGTTCGCGGGATTCCGTCTCTCCGGGGACTGCCGCCTGTGGCGGCTGTGGTGCGGTGTTCGTCAGCAAAGGTCCGCCGGGCGCCACGGTCAACTGGTACTGGGGCATTTCTTTGCTGCCGCGATGCACCGCCAGTTTGAATCGCGTAGCCAGCAGGTTCCGCAGCATAATACGAACCTGCGGAGCGGTGGCAGCAGGAGGCTCGGTGGCGGTGATATCGAACCGGTCCGATTCCATCCAGCCCGGGCCGGAGAGTTGGTACGGCCGAATCCCGTAAGCCAGGATGACCAGACTGGCCAAGCTGGCATCGGTGACGGTCAGCGAACCCCTGCCGCCGATATACATCCGCCTGCCGGTCATGCCGGGCTGAAGTCGGGAAGGGTGGATGGAAATTGTCTGGAACGTTTGTGCCGGGATAATTCCGATCCAGAGTGCCAGGAGGAGAGCGATTCGCGCGTACTGCATCCGCTACACCTTCTGGACGCGCCGGAGCGTGTAGAGGTCGGCGCGCATGTTGTCCTGTTCCAGCCGTTTCCAATCGTCGTTCACGTGAAGCAGTTTGCCGCTGATGTGATTCGACCGCTCCGAGGCGAGGAACAGCGCGAGATGGGTCTGGCGCTCGGGCGACTCGCCTCCGGTGAGGCGGACCTCCTGCGCGTCTTCGATCTCCTTGCGGCCGGCCCTTTCCTCGCCGGCGTGCAGAATCTCATCGGTCATATAGGTATAACTGCCACCGGGAATCATGGCGTTCACCTGCACGTTATGGTCGCGCACCTCATCGGCCAGACACTCGGCGAAACGGACCACGGCGGCTTTGGACGCCGCGTAGGCAGTAAAATTCGGCCGGGAAAAGGAGGCCCCGGCGCCGGCGATCAGAATGATTTTTCCGGATCGCTTCTCCACCATAGGAGGCAACGCCGCGCGGCAGGTATTGGCCACGCCGATCAGGTTCACTTCCACGGCTTCCTTCCAGGCGGCCGGTTTGGTGGAAAGCAACGGGCCGATGGGTCCGGGCACGCCGGCGGCGGCAATGAGGACGTCGAGGCCGCCGAAGACCACGCGCATGCGGTCCACGGCGGCATTCATCTGTTCCAGGTCGCGCACGTCGGCGCGGATGCGGAGGGCATTTCCACCCGCCTGTTCGATTTCCAATTTGGCCAGGTCCAATTCAGGCTGGCTGCGCGCCAACAGCCCGACCCGGGCACCCGCCTGGGCGAAGCCCATGGCCAGGCGTTTCCCGATTCCGCGCCCCGCGCCGGTAATCAGAACACTCTTCTCTTTGATGGTTGCGGGCAAGTTCAATTCTCAACTTTCGCGTCGAAAACGCCGGTCTCGATGATTCCGTTTCGCTTCACTTGCACGAAGATGCGGTATGCGCCCGGCCTGGGGAAGCCGTAGGGGAAGGACACCCCGGCGGGCAGTTCCGGCGGATTCATATGCATCATCATACGGTCAGCCGGGACGCCAGCCGGCTGGGTCAACAGGAGGGCGGGCATAGGCACCGACCCGGATGGGTGCACGTGCGCAAAGACCGTAAGGTCCGTGCGGACAAAGGCGGCGTGTCCCAACATCCCCATGTACAACTGCAAGTCACGCGCGGGCCGGCCGGAGGCATCCTCCACGCGGAACCGGAACAGGTACGGCCGGCGGGCTCTTAAAGGCGCACTACCGCGCTCCCAGAGCATCCTTCCCCCACCCGAAAGTGCTGACACACTGCGATTGTAATCCCCTTTCGAAAGGGGTGGCGCACAGGCCGCGGCGTCGTCGCCGGTAAGGGCGCGGCCGGAGACGGCGGGCAGGTCGATTTGCGCGGTGGCGGTTTCGGGGAGTCCGCCGGCGTGCACAATATCACCGTACAGGGCGTAGCGCCCGGCAGCGAGGTCCGGCAACTGCTGGACAAACCGGCCGCCTTCGGTGCGCTCGGGGTGCAAGTGAAAGACGCGGTCCATTTCGGGGACGCGGATGATATAGAGGTGCATCAGGT
Source organism: Candidatus Sulfopaludibacter sp. (assembly GCA_031292755.1). Classification (GTDB taxonomy): domain Bacteria; phylum Acidobacteriota; class Terriglobia; order Bryobacterales; family Bryobacteraceae; genus Sulfopaludibacter. The sequence goes on along the minus strand of JARLGM010000211.1, from coordinate 9,391 downwards.
GACCATGGTCGGGCAACAGGTCGTCGGTGCGGCGGTTCAGCCAGCCAGGATCTTTCAGTTCCAACAGGAGGCGGCTGCCGTAGAGCCGGGGCTCGAGTTGGAGCGGCTTAAACACCAGACGGCTGTAGACTCCGGCTTCCGAACTCCACCACCGATTGCCAAAATAGAGGAAGCCGGCCAGCAGCAGGGCGACTGCCGCCATCACCGTCCGGGAACGCCTGACGCGAGCCGGGTCCGGCTGCTTGCCGGGCTCCAATGGGGCGTCGCGGACCGCCGCCGCGGCAATGCTCACCAGTCCGGCGCAAAGCAGCAGCCCCAGCAGGGCGAGCACGGCGCCCATGGCTTTATCCATGGCGAGCACACGGGTCGCGAGTGCCGGCACAGGCACGGAAAGCGAGGCGGGACCGCGCGCGCCATCGACCATCACGCGCACCTGCCAGGAACCGGTAGCCATCAACCAGAGGGAGCCGGTGAAAAATCGCGGATCTTCCGGCGAAGGGCGGGTCAGGTCGGGAACCGGAGCGAATTGCCGGGCGGCGCTGAGGCGGAGGGGTACGATGCGGATTTGCCGCACATCGCCCGAGACGCCGCGGATTTCGATTTCGGCCACACCTGGAATCACCTGCGGAGGACGAATGGTCACCAGGAGGTGGTAGGGGCCGGCATCGCCTTCGTAAAAAATATCGGGACTGCCCACGTGCGCCAGAAGCGGGGTAGCCAGCGCGAGAAGGAATGCTGCCCGGAACCTCATATTACCGGCGAATTCTCTGCATCCAGTTACCCCATGTCAGGCCAAGCGCCGTGGTGACCACGGCAGTAGCGAGGGCTGCCGCGGATTCCTGCCAGAACCGCGATTCGGCGGGGAAGAACCGATAGCGCGCATATAGGGATGTTGCGGGCACGTAATATCCGAAATATTTCGTGCCGAAGAACCAGTTGCGAGCAGCGGGAGTCATGAGAAAGCCGGCAAACGGCCACTGCACGGCGGCCAGGACGGCAAGAAACACGGTGCCGGAAACCAGGGCCTGCCGCCAGATTCCCCAGTGGCCGGTGCGCTGCCAGAGCAGATCCAGCACGAAAGCCGGGACCACAAAGAGCAAGGGGAATTCGGGCGGAGTGAACTGCGTGAGGTTATGGTACACCGGCCCCAGTTTGGGTTCCGCCGGAAAGAGCGGCAGGATCCAGCCGATCAACAGGACGAAGAGAGTGTAAACGCCGGCTACCGCCGTGGCGGCCCACTTGAATTTGGAGGCACGCGCCACTCCGGCAAGTACGGGAGGCGCTACCATCGCCACCAGGCGGTAGAAATGGGCGGTGTGCATGGCGCTGCGGGAGGTGATCTCCATCTGCAATACGGACAGGCACACCAGGACCATGCCGCCAACATACAGGAAGAGGATTTGCAGATGACGCCGCAGGACTCCCTGGGCGCGGTTCATCTGTCCGAGAATCAGAATCAGGGCACCGGCGTGCACGGCGAAAATGCCGACAGCCAGCACCATGTGAGGCGGGCTCAGAATCTTTACGTCCAGACCGTAGGCGTTATGCCACCAGTTATCGAACGGCGCGGAGGTGAGCATGGCAACACCGCCCCACGCGGAAAGAAAAGCGCCGAGCGGTCCGCGGAATCCCCATACACGAACGGCGCAATCCCGGAGGAGGGAGTTGCGCCGCGACGTGGTAGAAAAAATGAGGTACCCGCACGAGATGCCCGCCAGCACGCCGCACAGATGGATGGCCATGTGCGCGGGCGTCCAGAAGGTATCGCGGCCGATGGACCGGTGCCAGGAGATATCCCAGTGAATGCCGATCATCGCGCTGGTGACGGCGGCGACGGAACACCACACGTACCAGGGGACAGTCGATTGCGCAACGGGAGCGGTTGCCTGCAAACCTCAATTATAAATCGGAACTAGAAAACGAATTTGAAATCGGCGCCGCTGATGTCGATAGCAGTGACTTGGGACACGCCGTTATCGTCTTTGGTTTCGACCGCAGTCGCCGAAGCCTTCTTGGCGGCCGGCTCGACCTTTACCGGAGCGCTGAATTCTTTCTTATGGCTGTTGACGAAGGTGGCGGTAGAACCGTCTACTTTGAGCTTGTAATCGCCAGCGGCGAGTTTGACGCTTCCAACCTGAACAGGCTTCGCGAAGGTGACGGAGTATTGCTTACCACTCGGCACGGTGCCAGCAGAAAGAGAAAAGCACAACAGTGCAACAGTAGCTAAGATTCTTTTAATCATTTAACTATTTAGACTCCGATTATCGTTAAAAAGTTACATAGGGGCTTCGCCACGGAGCCACGGGGGACGCGAAGAAAACACGGAGCTCTAAGCCACGAACGAGGTTCGTGGTGGAGTGGGGTGGGAAACCTAGCGGTCGAACGGGGTTAGGGATAGGGGTTGGGGATGGGGAATGGTGCGGCCCTTCGGGCCGACGGGCGAATATTCAATTGTCAAAGATCTTTTTGAGGCGGCGACGCCTGGCGAGGCTGGGGCTGGTGGTTATGCGGCCATGCGGAGGGGCTTTGGGGGCTTCTGGAAGAGCTTTCGGGCCTCGGCGAGGCGTTGGGCGTGGACTACGAGGCTGGCGATTTCGGGGTTCGAAAAATCAAATTGGGGGTAGTGGGTGAGGCGCGGGAGATCGCGCTGGATGTCGAAGGCTTCGCCTTTGCTTGATGCCAGTTGCGACAGAAGGGCGGCCTCTTCGACGGCCTGCTTGAGGGCCTCACGGCGCTCCTGCTGCAACTGGCGCAACTGGGCCGTGGTCTGTACTTCCTTGCGCTTGATGCGCTGCTCGTAGAGGCTCAGCAGGGTGCGGTTCTTCGGGTCGCTGAGCCAGATGCGGGTTTTGGCGAAGGCGGCGTCGATTTCGGGGTGGTGGGCGGTGATGGTATCGGGCTCGGTAAGACCGAAGGAATAGATGTTGTTATCGAGCGCGGCGGCCAGCTTCAGGCGCCAGCGGTCATCGGCGATTTCCTGGGCGAGCTCGATTTCCATGCCGCCGACGGGGGCCAGAGTCTGGTGAATGGTTTGGCAGTGGGCCTTGTAGGCGACCTCATCTTCAGGAGTGAGGATGAGGACCTGGCCGGTGAGGCCGTGCCGGTATGCGTTCAGGGCGCGGGGATCGCGCGGTTTCGGCTCTGTTAATCGGTCTGACGTATCTGACATACTTCTCCCTCCAGTTACATTGGAGCATGGGGAGTTATGGATTCCGGGAGCGGGCAAGTGCAGGTGGTTCATTGTAAGTGAAATAGAAATGGTGAAACGGCGTGACTCTTATGCGGCCGTACCTTATGTGTTAGGATTGCCGTCTGGAGAGAATCGTGATGCTGTTCCGCGACACGCGTGGCACGGGCCGGAACCAATGGCTGGTTGCGCCGGTAATCCTGCTGCTTCCGATGGGTTTGCTGCGAGGGCAAACCACGAATCCGCTGGAATTGATCAAGCAGGCTACACCAACTGCCAGCGATCGCCTGGCGTACGGCAAGAACCCTTTGCAAGTCGGTGAGCTGCGTTTGCCTACCGGGACAGGGCCATTTCCTGTTGCCATACTTGTGCATGGTGGATGTTGGGAGGTCAAGATAAACAAACTTCCCGAAAGCGTCACTTCCTTCGAATTGCTGCGCCCGATCGCCGCGGCACTGGCCACAGCGGGGATCGCCTCGTGGAACGTGGAATACCGCCGCCTCGGAAATGTGGGCGGCGGCTGGCCGGGGACCTACCAGGACTTGAGCAGAGCGACAGACTATTTGCGCGAACTGGCTCCGCGCTATCATCTGGACCTTAAGCGAGCGGTTGCACTCGGTCACTCTTCGGGCGGTCAACTTGCGGTGTGGTTAGGCGCACGAGGCAAGCTGCCGAAGACGAGCGTCCTGTATGCGAATTCGCCGCTTCCACTGAATGGCGTGGTGAGTGTCGACGGTCCTCCGGATCTGGAAGCGGACCGCGCGATCGATCAATCGGCGTGCGGTGGGCCGGTGATCGCGCAGTTCATCGGCGGTACACCGGCGGAGTTCCCTGACCGTTACCGGGAGGGTTCGGCAAGTGGGCTGCTGCCCACCGGGACCAGACAGGAGATCTTCGTATCGAACACGTTTGGCGAAAAGTGGACCGCGGTGTTCCAGCAGTATGTGGCCGCGGCCGAGAAGGCAGGCGACCCGGTTCGCCTGCTGACGATGGACGGCGCCGGTCACTTTGACGGGATCGACCCGCAAGCACGGGCCTGGCGGGCGGTGCTTGCCAGCATACAAACGCTGGCCGGCGCTCCTTGAGCCGGTGGGCCCGCTCCGCCCAGCCGGATGGACCTTTCGTCACGCAGGCATTCGCCTTTTCCGTGTATACTGGCGGCATCTGACGCTGGACCCGCGATGAATCCACGCCGATGCGCAGTTCCTCTGATGTGGGCCTGCCTGGCAGGAGGCCTGCCCGGCGCCGAACCGTCCCCCGGCACTCCGGTGGAAGCCCGCCTGCTGACGCCGCTTTCGACATACAGCGCCAAGCCGGGCATGAAGGTCTCGGCCGCCGTGGCCACCCCGATGTGTGCGGAAGGAGCCGCCGTGCTGCCGGAAGGCACCGAATTGCGCGGCACTGTGAAGCGGGTCAGCAAGGTGGGACTGGGACTAGTGCACGAGAGCGCGTCACTACAACTGGAGTTCACGCAACTGGAATTTCCGGACGGGCGCGAGTACGCCGTGGCCGCACGTCTGGCGGCCATTGACAACGCCCGCGAGCGAGTGGACCGCAAGGGTAAGATCCATGGAATTCGGGCCACGGCCACGCTCTCGAATCGTTTTGGAGAGCGGATCGCTTTCGCGGTTCTGGGCCACCCCGCGGCCATGATTCCGCTATTCGTGGCGGAGTCCGCGATGTTCCATTTCCCGGATCCGGAGATCGAATTTCATCGCGGCACGGAGATGCATCTCACCGTCGAATTTCCGGCGGAGTTCGGGCAGGTGGCGGCGTGTCCGCTGCCGGAAGTGGAATCTTCGCCTGAAGAGTGGGCGGCATTGCAGGACACGGTGAATTCCCTGCCGTACTGGACATTTTCGAAGCGGCAGAGCCAACCGATGGACCTGGTGAACCTGCTGTTCCTGGGGTCGCGGGAGCAGGTCGAGAAGTCCTTCGCGGCCGCGGGGTGGAGCGGATCGCGGGCCAATTCGATGCGCGCGGGAGTGGCGGCCATTCGCGCCATTGTGGAGAACGGCAGTTTCTCCGAAGCCCCGATGCGGACGCTGCTGCTGGAGGGCCGGGAGCCCGAAATCCGCCTGCAAAAGAGCCAGGACACGTTCGAGAAGCGCGACCATCTGCGGATCTGGAAGCGCGACGGCGAGTTGGACGGACGGGCGGTATGGGCCTCGGCCGCGACACGCGACACGGGAACCACCTTCGGAGTGCATCCCTTCGGCTTCACGCACGCGATTCAGAACGAGGTGGACCTGGAACGGGACAAAGTGGTTCACGACCTGATCTTCACCGGCTGCGTGGAATCGGTGGCCTACGTGGAGAGGCCGCGAGGACTGCGCGACAACGGCGAAGCGTACCGGAGAGGCATCAGCACGGATGGCCGGGTGGCGGCGATCACGTTGAATGGCTGCGAACAGCCGCGCGAGGATTTTGCGTGGGCGGAGCCTTTTCCGCAGCCGCGGCGCGCGGTGCGATTCATCCGGCGCGTCACCTTGACGGCCCGCAATCATTTCATCCGCGACAACCTGGTGTACCGCAGCGCGGACGCAGCGCGCCTGACTTACCTGGCGCTGCGGCAGTTCGACCGGCAGGCCCGGGAAGAGGGCAGGGCACGGCGCATGGAAGCCGCGGCCCACCGCCCGCCTGCCGGCGCCCCGGCGAACTAGCTGGACAGATCGAGTCCTGGATTTCGCCCAAAAGAGTCGCGTTCATGTGCAGCCAATATAGTTTTTTGGGATTTCTGCCGAATAACAATGCAGGCCGCAGATGAACGCAGATCACACAGACCTGAATTGTGTAAGGGAAAAGGTGCCTGGCGCCGGAATCCTCGAGAAAGTATACCAGCGTGCCGGGCTCGGAGAACTCAGCCTCCGTGGCATCCGGGCCACCGCCGAAGCTTCTTTGGCCATCACTTACAAGGGCTACGCGGTGGGAGAGTATGTTGCCGATCTTCTCGTGAATTTCCAGAAGCCTAAAGTCGACTGGCGGCGTACTGTCCTCAGGTTTCAGGTCCCCGAGCCAAGGGTTCGCCTCGATGGGCGAGCGAAGGTGCTGCTTTCACCAAACCTTCATGTAACTCGCCGACACTTTTATGCGGCCGCCGGGTTTCTTCCATCGTGAACCTGGGGGATGTATGAAGCGAATTCTCATTTTTTTTGTGGCAGGCGCCACGCTACTGGCAAATCGCGGGGACGCCCAGACGGCAGCGGTGATGTCCGACCAGGCGGCGGCGCGCTTCCTCGATCAGGCGACCTGGGGACCCACGCCCGCTTCGATCGCGCAGTTACAGCAGACCGGAGTTATCGCCTGGCTCAACGCGCAATTCGCGCTGAATACTTCGGATCTGCCGGACCAGCCGCTGCTCGGCTCGGACGGCAAAGCGAATCGCGACCTGACTCCGGTGCAGGCGGCGTTCTTTCAGAATGCCGTCACCGGCCAGGATCAACTTCGCCAGCGCGTGGCCTTCGCGCTCTCGCAGATGTGGGTGGTCTCGGCCGTCTCGACAAAGTTCGCCTATGCGTTTCCGCCTTACTGGCGGCTGTTTCGCGACAACGCATTCGCTAACTATCGCGACATCATGAAGGCCCTGACGCTGAGCCCGGCGATGGGGAATTATCTCAATATGGCGAATAACAACAAGGGCAACCCGGTTAAAGGCACCGCCGCCAATGAGAATTACGCGCGCGAGCTGATGCAACTGTTCACCGTTGGATTGACGCAACTGGACCTGAACGGCAACCCGGTATTGGATTCCAATAACAATCCCGTCCCCACTTACGACCAGAGCGTGGTGACGAACACCGCCCGCGCCTTGACCGGCTGGACGTATCCGACGGCGCCCAATACCTCCGCGAAGGCGAACAATCCGCAGTACTACCTGGGCCAGATGTTCGCCGTGGAGGGCGCGCACGACACCACTTCGAAGACCATCATCGGAGGCGCTACGATTCCCGCCGGACAGACCGCGGCGCAGGATCTGGAGGCGGTGCTGGATGCGCTGATGGCACAACGCAGCATGGCCCCGTTCGTCAGCAGGCAACTGATCCAGCACCTGGTGACCAGCGACCCGAGCCCGGCTTACATCCAGCGTGTGTCCAACGTGTTCCTGAATAACGGCTCGGGAGTGCGCGGCGATATGCGCGCCGTGATCACGGCCATTCTGACCGACCAGGAAGCGCGCGCCGGCGACGACGCCAGTGCGGCCGCGAACGCGACCTTCGGCCACCTGAGGGAACCAGTCCTGTTCCTGGCGAACATTCTGCGCGGGCTGAATGCAACGCTGGGCCCGTCCAGCGCGATCGATCGCTACTCGGCGGAACTGGGCGAGGATTTGTTCTATCCGCCGACGGTGTTCAGCTATTTCTCACCGATGTACACGCTGGAAAGCGGCGAACCGGCTCCCGAATTCCAAATCTATTCGGCACAGACCGCGGCCTACCGCGCCGACATCGTGAACACCATCCTGTACGGCGCGCTGGATAAGAGCACCGCCATCAGTCTCACGCCGTTCCTGCCCGCGGGCAACGATCTGAGCGCCATGGCCGACACCATCAGCCACGCCTTCCTGCATCATGCGATGTCCAGCGACCTGCGATCGGCGGCCCTGAGCGCGGCGTCAGCGGCCACGGGGGCGAAGGCGCAAGCGCAGGCAGCCCTTTACGTGGTTCTGACTTCGAGCGAATACCAGATCGTTCAGTAGGAGAGATCAGATGCTATCGCGACGAAATTTCATTCGGATTGGAACAGCTTCCCTGGGCACGCTGGCGTTGCGGCGGTTTGCCGAGATCCCCGCGCTGGCGCAGACTGGCTCGGACTACCGCGCCCTGGTTTGCGTGTTCCTCTATGGCGGCAACGATTCCAACAACACCATCGTCCCCATGGACGACACCTCTTACAAGGCCTACCTGGCCGCGCGCGGCAGCCTGGCGATTCAAAGCAGCGCTTTGACCCAGGTGCAGAGCGTGGCCGGAGCGCCGTACGGCTTCTTTGCGCCGCTGGCCGAGGTGGCGAGCATGTTTACCAGCAAAGAGCTGGCGGTGGTGGCCAATGTCGGATCCCTGGTGCAGCCCATCAACCGGGCGCAGTATCAGGGCCTGCAACTGCCCGTTCCATCGAACCTGTTTTCGCACGCCGACCAGCAGCAGCAGTGGCAAAGCTCCGTGGCGCAAGGCAACAGCCCCACCGGCTGGGGCGGGCGGGTGGCCGATTATGTAGCGGCACAAGGGCTGAACGCATCCAAGTTCCCGACATTCCTTTCAGTGGCCGGCAACACGCTGGAAGGGTCCGGGGCAAAGACGCAGATGCTGGCGATTGCGCCGGGCGGATCGCTGGAGCTGGCCGGCTTCAATAGCTCGGCCGCGTCGCAGGCAAGGCTCAATGCGCTCACGAATCTGTTGACCCTGAACAGCGGCGTGTCTTTGGCGCAGGCCGCTAATTCCACCATGTCGATGAGCATAGCCGACGCTAAGGCACTGGCAAACGCGCTGGGTAAAGCTCCGGCGCTCCAGACCACGTTTCCCACCACTTCATTGGGCAAACAACTGCAGCAGGTGGCGCAGATCATTCAGGTGCAATCTGCGCTGGGCATGCAGCGCCAGGTGTTCTTCTGCTCGGTGGGCAGTTTCGATACGCATACCGGCGAACTGCCCACGCTGAACACGCTTTACCCGGAATTGAGCCAGGGCCTGGCGGCCTTCTATAGCGCCACACAGGAACTGGGCGTGGCGCAAAACGTTACTACGTTCACCGAGTCGGACTTCAATCGCACATTCCAGCCGACATCGGGAGACGGCAGCGATCACGCCTGGGGCGGGCACCACCTGGTGCTCGGCGGGGCGGTGCAAGGGGGCCAGATTTACGGCAGCTTCCCCACGTTCGAACTGGGCGGCCCGGACGATACCGACACGCGCGGGCGCTGGATTCCCACGACGTCGATCGACCAGTACGGCGCCACGCTGTGCTCGTGGTTCGGCATCCCGGACAGCGCCATGAATTCGATTTTCCCGAACCTGGTGAACTTCGGGACGAGGAAGCTGGCGTTCCTGGGGTGAGAGAGGGAAGTTCACCACGGAGGAGCGGAGAACACGAAGGAAGCACGGAGAGAAAAGGATCAACCTTTTCAGTTCTCCGTGTTTTGCTCGGTGTCCTTCGTGGCCTAAGAAACAAACTCGCCCGACGCCTGCAGGGGAGCCAGAGTGAAGCCGAGCT
>JARLGM010000210.1 GCA_031292755.1 Candidatus Sulfopaludibacter sp. | reverse complement strand
GGATCTATAAAGAGATTCCGGATTACATCACGTATCGCCGTTACTGGAACGAGTTGGCGGCTGCCGTCAAAGGAGTCGCGCCGGACGCGAAATTCTGCGGCCCGGCGGCGGGCGGTGTCACCGCATGGGCGCGTAGTTTCGCCGAAGACTTCGCCAGGTCGGGAGAAATCGCCGCGGTGGTGCAGCACGAATATCCGGGCGCCGACGGCAACCTGATCCGCGGCGCTCCGGCGCGCGATGCCATGCTCTCGCGAGGCTGGACGGAGCTGTACGACAGGCTGTACACGTCATTCGCCGTGACCGCGCGGGCCAACGGCCTGCCGTTTCGACTCGAAGAGACCAACAACTTCACCGGCGGCGCCAAAGACGCTACCGATACATTTGCCGCGTCCCTCTGGGCTCTGGACTACCTGCACTGGTGGGCCGCCCATGGAGCCAGCGGGCTGAACTTCCACAATCGCAGATGGATCCTGAATACGACTGTTTTTCCGGTCAATCCCGCGGACGACGGGTTGAAGAGCGGATATCAGGTACATCCCATCGCCTACGGCATTAAAGCGTTCGATCTGGGCGGCCACGGCACCCTGGCGCCGCTGACGATTGCCAATCCCGAGGCGGTCAACGTGACCGCCTATGCCGTGCGGGACGGCAGCGACCTTTTCCTGACGGTGATCAACAGGAAAGATCCGGGTGCGGACCCAATCGATGCGACTGTCACGATTCTGACGCCAGGAAATGCCGGGAAGGCCGAGGCCATCTTCCTGACCGCTCCCGATAACGAACTGGCATCGAAAGAAGGCATCACGCTCGGCGGGGCAGCGATTCGCGACGGAGCGTGGGACGGAAAATGGACCGCGGCGGCGGCCGATGCCGGCGGAAAGATCGCCGTCAGAGTGTCCGGCGTTTCGGCCGTGGTGATCAAGATTTTGCTGGAGAAACCCCAATGAGAAGTTTCCTGATTTCCGCCGCGGTGCTGCTGGCTGCAACGATCGCCGTCAGTTTGGCGCGCGGCCCGGAGATTGCGTTCGAGCGGCATACGATCGACCTGGGCGTGAGCGAGACCTGCGCCATCGCCGACTTCAACAACGACGGCCGTCCGGATATCTTTTCCGGGGAAGCCTGGTACGAGAATCCTACCTGGAAGCGGCATGAAGCGCGGCATTTGAAAGAGTACGGCACGTACCTGGAATCGCTCACCGACCTTCCCCTGGATGTGGACGGGGACGGCTTCACCGATATCGTCAGTTCCGGCTGGCACTCCGGAAGAATCTGGTGGTCGCGCAATCCCGGCAAATCGGGTGGAACGTGGGAGGACCACCCGGTGGATCAGGGTTATCCGGTGGAGTTCTCCTTCCTGGTGGATCTGGACAATGACGGTAAAGCGCGCGAGTTGCTGCCGCAGTTCGGGAACACGAAGGCGCCCACCGCATGGTACGAAGTAGTGGGCGGCAAGTTTCAAAAGCACATCGTGAGCCCCCAGAGCTACGGGCATGGTATCGGCGCGGGCGACGTGAACGGCGACGGCCGCAACGACATCATCACACCGCAGGGATGGCTGGAAGCCCCGGCGGATCCGCGCAACGGCGAATGGAAGATGCACCCCGAATTCACGCTGGGCGAGACCAGCTTCATCTTCGCGATCGATGTGAATGAAGACGGCCTGCCCGATCTGCTCACCGGCGACGCGCACAATTACGGAATTTTCTGGATGGAGCAGCGGCCGGATCACACCTGGGTCAAGCACATGATCGACGAATCCTGGTCGCAGCCGCACGCGCTTACGCTGGTGGACCTGAACGGCGACGGGCGTAAGGAACTGCTCACCGGCAAGCGCTTCATGGCGCACGATGGCCACGATCCGGGGGAGCGCGAGCCCCTGGGAATTTACTGGTACGAATATCGCAAATCGCAAGATGGAAAGAGCGTGGTGTGGTCGCGGCATATCGTCGATTACGGATCGCGCGCCGGCGGTGGCATGCAGATTCCGGTGGCCGACATTGACGGCGATGGCGACCTGGACTTCGCCGTGGGCGGCAAAAGCGGCCTGTTTCTGTTCGAGAACCTGACCAAAGGACACGCAAGGAAAAACCCATGAACGAAAAGCTATCCCGGCGGATGTTTACAGCGGCGGGGTTGGCCGCGGGGACGTTTCCGCTGATTCTCCCGCGCGCCGCGAGGGGCGCGAACGATCGCATCCGCGTTGGCGTGATCGGCGTAGGCAACCGCAGCAATCTGTTGATCGATCAATTGCCGGAAGGCGCGGAGATTGTCGCGGTGGCCGATTGTTACCGGAAGCGCTCGGAAGACGCCGCGGCGAAGCGCAAGGCCACGTGGCGCATCCACGACGACTATCGCACACTGCTGGAACAGAAGGATATCGACGGCGTCATCGTGGGTACAAACGATCATGGCCGGGTGCGCTGCGCCATTCACGCCGTGCAGGCAGGCAAAGACGTATATGCAGAAAAGCCGATGTCGCTGTACGTGGCCGAGGGGCGCGCCCTGGTGCGCGCGGTGCGTAAATACAACCGCATTTTGCAAGTGGGCAGCCAGCAGCGTTCCATGGCCATGAATCGCCTGGCCTGCGATTTCGTCCGTACCGGTGGACTGGGCCGGATTCGCCTGGTGCTGGGGGTCGATTACAGCGCGCCGGTCGCGGGCGGCGGTCTGCCCGAGGAACCCGTGCCGGAGGGCATGAACTGGGACATGTGGCTGGGCCAGACGGCACAGCGGCCCTACAACCCGGAGTTATTCACCCACTGGATGCGGTACTGGGACTATTCCGGCGCGGACATGACCAACTGGGGGGCGCACGGCATCGACCAGGTGCAGGCGGCGCTGGGCATGGACCAAACCGGCCCGGTGGAATTCCGGCCGCTGACCGGCGCGCCCGAAGGCTCGGTGGCGTTCCGCTATGCCACGGGTACGGAGGTGCGGCTGGAGTTGCCGGCGGGCGATCTGCAAGGCGGCGCCATGTTCATCGGGGAGAAAGGGCGCATCGAAATTACCCGCAACGATTTCCGCACCGATCCGCCCAACCTGATCAAGGAACTGCCTCCCAAAGAGGAGGTGGACAAATGGAAGCGGGCGCAGTGGCAGGCGAAGTATCACATGCAGGACTGGCTGGATTGCATGCGCACCCGCAAGACGCCGCTGGCCGATGTCGAGATCGGGCATCGCTCTATCAGCGTGTGCCACATCGCCAACATCACGCGGCAGTTGAACCGCACGCTTCACTGGGATCCGGAGGCTGAGCGCTTCACCGCGGACGCCGAGGCGAACGACAAATTGACGCGCCGCCGCCGCAAGGGGTACGAACTGCCGGAAATCGGCTGACGCTTCAACGCCGGCCGCGCTGCCGCACTCCATCAACGTTCGGGAGTGGAACGGAAAGTAAGTGCGGCCAGTGTCATTCCAGACCATGGTGACACAGGTTTTACATCGGAAAACGCTATATCCACAGGCATGTGCCGGATAATCCTCAGGTAAGGAGAGGATTTCAGATGCGGATACTGCTGACTATGTTTAAGGTTTTAGGGACTGTAACTCTTGTTACATTTGCGGCTGTTGCCGATGACGGCCGTGCGTTCATTCAGAATCTGAATGACATTAAGACGGTAGCGTCCACGGTGCCCGCGAACGGCGATATAAACCCTTACGGCATGGCGATTGTGCCGAACACGATGGGCGCGCTGGAAGAGGGAAGCGTGTTGGTGAGTAACTTCAATAATTCCGGTAATGCGCAAGGCACCGGAACGACCATCGTAGAAATCAACCCGAACGGTAAGGTGAAGACCTTCGCGCAACTCAGCGGATCCCTGCCGGGAGCCTGTCCGGGCGGTGTGGGCCTGACGACGGCGCTGGTGGCTTTGCGCTCCGGATTCGTAATTGTGGGCAGTCTGCCGACCGCCAACGGCACCGCGGCGACCGCGCAGGCGGGATGCCTGATCGTTCTGGACAAGAACGGTAATGCCGTGAGCACGCTTTCCGGTAATGGCATTAACGGGCCCTGGGACATGACCGCGGTTGACTTTGGCGCGTTTGCCGTGCTGTTTGTCTCGAACGTGTTGAACGGCACGGTGGCGGCGAACGGGCAGGTGGTGAATGAAGGCACGGTATTGCGCATCGCGCTGGCGACGCCGCTGTTCGGCGATCCGGTGGAGTTGGGGCGCACCGTGATCGCGAGCGGCTTTGCGGAGCGCAGCGATCCGGCTGCCCTGGTGATTGGCCCGACCGGCTTGGGATTTTCGCGGGATGGCCGGTTGTTTGTGGCCGATGCGCTGGAGAACCGTGTCACGGCGATACCGAATTCACTGTTTCGGTTTGACAGCGCGGGAACGGGGACGACCGTTTTTCAGAACGGCGCCCTAAACGGGCCGCTGGGCCTGGCGATTGCGCCCAACGGGGACATCCTGACCGTGAACTCCGGCGACGGCAATATCGTCGAGATTACGCCATTCGGCCAGCAGGTAGCGGTACGGGCGATCGATGTGAGTATGCAGGGCGCCGGGACTCTGTTCGGGCTGGCGATCGCGCCGAATGGACACGGCGTCTATTTCGTGGACGACGGGAATAATACTTTGAACCTGCTGCACTGAGTGAGTCAAGCCGAGGCGCGCAGCACCAACCGGCATTCCACCAGGATGTCCCTTACCAGCATGCGGGGCTGCTGGATGCGCGCCAGCATGGCCGCCAGGGCGGCTTCGCCAATCTCGCGGCACGGTTGATGCACCGTGGTCAGTGGCACGGGCAGCAGGCTGGCGTATTCCACGTCGTCGATGCCCACGATTCTCAGGTCGCGCGGAACGCCGTATCCTTTCGCCAGGGCCACCTGCATCAACTCGCCCGCGGTCCGATCGTTGGCGCACACAAAGCCGTCACCGGACTGTACGCCGTGGAGCACCGTTTCATCCGCCGCTGCGGTGCGGTGCACCGGGTTTGCATGCAAAGGCGCGCCCGCATCCAGGAGCGCTTCGCGAAAGCCCGCGATGCGCGCCTCCACCGTAGGCGCTCCGCCGGCGCGCGCCAGAAAGTGGACGCGCCCGGCGCCCGCCCGCAGCAGGTGTTCGGCGGCGATGTATCCGGCACGCCGATTATCGATGCCCACCAGGTCGTGACCGCTCCTGTGCGGGTATGGCACTACGTCCCGGTCCAGCAGCACGATGGGTATGCGCGCCGCCTCCAGTTGCGCCGCGATCTTCAGATTCGTCTCGCCGGATTCGGCGCCCGATTCCAGGGGCGCGAAGAACACTCCCGAAACGCCCCGCTGGATGAACTGCTCGCAGAGTTCCAGCGCCTGCTGCCCGGGCCACGCATCGTCCGCCGCCGTGTGCCCCCACAACAGCGCGTGGCGGCCCACCAGGGGCGCGCCCGCAATCCCGCGGCAGATCGGGTCGAAGATTTCCGTGCGGCCCAACTCGGGAATCAACAGACCGAAGAGGCTGCCGCTATCGCCTGGCGGGACACGGCGCACATACGTGCCGGATCCGGCGATGCGCTGTACCAGTCCGCGCCGGCTCAGTTCGCGCAGGGCTCTGCCGATGGTGATGCGCGAGGTCCGGAACTGCTGGACAAGCGCCGCCTCGCTGGGAAATTTTTGTCCGTCGGCGTACTTTCCGGACAGAATCTCCGCCGCCAGTTTTTCGAGAATCTGTTGATACTTTGGAACTTGCATAGCTGTCATTACAGCTTTCAGATAAACTATAGCAACTTTCCGCCCTCCGGTGACATCCAAACCCCAAGGAGACCTATATGCATTCAGAATCCAGGGCCGCGGACTATCTGTTTCTCAGTGACTTCGATCAGACCCTGAGTTTCAATGATTCCGGTATCGTCCTAAGCCAGGCGATCGGACTGCCGGACTTTTCCGAGAGAATCCGGGGACTCTCGAAGATTCACCTGGTTCAGCAGGGCGGGGAACTCGCCTACCTGCTGCTGCACGATCCGGAGTACCGCTGCGTGCGCAAAGAGCATCTGCACGACGTGGGCAAGCGCATTCGCCTGAAGCAGAACATTCCACTCCTGTCCCGCCTGCTGGGAGATCTCGATGGGCGCCGTTTTTCCTTCTATGTGATCTCCGCCGCGCCGCAGGAAGTAATTGAATCGGCCCTCGAAGGCATCGTGCCGGCGGACCACATCTTCGGCACCAAGTTCCGCTACAACCAGTCCACCGGTGAGATCGAATCCATCATCCGGGTGCCCGCCGGTTACGGCAAAGTCGCCGTGATCGACGATTTGCGAACCGCGCTTCCGCTCAGCCACAACCGCATCGTCTATGTGGGCGACGGCAGTTCGGATGTGCACGTGATGCTGCATATCAACCGGCTCGACGGCCTCACCATCGCGGTTTCGGAAAACAAGTACATCAACCAGATCGCCCAGCGTACGGTGCTCAGTGACGACGCGCTGAGTGTGCTGATTCCCGTGCTGGAAGAAATCGCGGGCTGGAACACGACACGCATTCGCCGGTTCTTCGAGGGCCACGGCTTCGCCCTGCGCGATTGGGAAAAAGTGCAGACCGACACGCTTACGATCTGTCCCGCCAAGCCACTGACCGTGGCCGCCGGTGAGGTGGTGTGATGGAGAGCGTCCTGGGATGGGTCGCCACGGCGGCGTTCTCAGCATCGTATTTTGCCCGCCGCCCGGCGGCTCTCCGGCGCATTCAGGCCTGTGCCGCGTGCCTGTGGATCGCCTACGGTCTGGCGATCCACGCCCTGCCGGTAGTGGCCGCGAACCTGATTGTGGCCGCGGCGGCGCTCTACTCGACTACTCGCGATAGAGCTTGATGAGGGGCTGTTCTTAATCGCGGAGACGCTGAGGCGCAGAGAAAGACGCGGAGAAGACTTCAAATTCCTTTTTCTCTGTGTCTTCCTCAGCGTCTCCGCGATGAGTTCTCGTGGGCAGGCAACTTACCGCGCGTAATATCCCGTTCTGGCATGGGCGGTGAGCCCCTTCTTGGCCATCTTGATTTCCACGGCGTGATACTCAGCGGGACCTTCCTCGGGAAGGGCAAAGGAGAGATTGTAAAATACATTCGCATCGTCGGCGCATTGCGCAATCTCGCCGGCCACATCGTTGCCGGAATTGAGGACCCGCCCGCCGCTCTGCACTGCCAGAACCTGTAATGCCAGGTTTCCGTACTGCACCTGCGAAGGTGATTTCACACCCTTGAGGAACTCTTCGTACGCGAACGTTCGAAATCCGCCGGCATCCGACATACCCAGCGGATCGACATCGTTCAGCGTGATCCGCGCCGTTTGCAGGCCCTCCGAAAACCCTACGACGGAATTGAAAATGTCCTGCTTCTGCTTCTGGGTCATTTGCAAGTCCATGCCGGGACCGGACAGCAGAGGCCAACCCGGGCTGATCCAGATCACCAGTTTTCGTCCGGGTTTCGAAATCTCATGCTGGATCAGTTGCTGGATCGCGTTGAGGGACAGAGTCAGCAATTCGTCGTCGGCGAAGACTCCTTCACGCCGGGAGAAGGTGCGCAGACCCAAGAGTTTCTGATCCACTTCCGTGGCGACCGCATTCCCATCCCGGCTAGCCGGGTTGCCGAAGACAAGTCCGGAGTCGGTCAGAAAAGCCAGGGAGACCGGCCGGGCAAGTTCCCCGTTGTCCCGGTGCAGAAACTTCTCGACCTGATCGCGCGCAAACGCCACCTTGGTAAAGGCGGTGTTGACCGAATCGATCAGCAAAACGACTTCGATGGGGTCGTTCGACTTCGACCCTTGCACCGCGCGAAAGCCCTCGACCTTCTGCGCTTTCTTGTTATCCAGCAGTGTGAAGTCCTGTTGTTGCAGGCCTGGAACGGGCTTCCCCGCCTTGTCCGTCACGAGTACGTCCAGCGACATGCGATGGTTATCCGCGCTTTGTGCGAATCCCCACACAAGTGAAATAAAGAACACCCAAATCCACTTCATCACTTCCTACACTATGCCGGAACGGCGCAACACTCCATAGCTCTGAAGGGCCTTTCGGCTCTATCGGGGATGGGAGATTTCATACCAATGCTTCAAGAATCGTTCGGCGTGCCGGCGCGTCGCCGGACGGGGATTGGCCAGTTGCTTCCTTGCGAACGCCAAGGCCGGGCGCTTATTCCGGAGGTGCGGAAAAAACCGGTCGAGTGCCCGCAAAGCATGCCCTATCGCCACATTCCGGCATTCCGGCTTGCCGTAGGTGGCGCGGCTCACTTGTAACAGTTTCCTGGCGATGCGATCGGACAGGTGCGGCTTGGCGCATGCGATTTGCGCCGCCGCCGCCATCACATTGGCCGCGCCGATCATTTCATGCCCGGAGACGGGCGCCAGAAAGCGGTCCAGCACGTTTTCGAACTTATTGTCGCGATCCACGGCCGCCAGGTTTCCGAGGATGCGCTCGGAGCCCCATCGCAGGAAGGTATTGTCGCCCTCCATCAGGGCCAGAAAGCGGTCGAAATGCGGATACACCCCGGCGGGATCCTGCTCGCTGCATTGCCGTAGCGCCTTGGCCGCGCCGTAGCGAATGCGGGGCTGCTCGGAATCCAGGCCCAACAGCAATTCCTCGATCATCCGTGTTTCACCCTGGAAGCGCGATCCATGTACCTCAGGGTCGCCAGGTCCAGCCGGATCACGTCCCCTGTCCTGACGAATTGCGGCACTTGGACATCGACGCCATTTTCGAGCCGGGCCGTTTTGAAATTGGTGTCCTGCTGCTGGTGGGTGGGCGGCGCGGTATCGGCGATCCGCACTTCGATAGCGACGGGCATCACCACGCCCACGGGACGTCCTTCCACGAATTCGACGGCGAGCCGCATGCCGGTTTCCAGAAAATCGGCCTGCGGGCCGAGCATTTCTTTTGGGATTTCAGTCTGATCAAAAGTCTGCGGGTCCATGAAAAAGCACTGGCCCGCGTTGGTGTAGAGAAACTCCAGCCCGCGCCGTTCCAGCGGGAGTTCCTCCAGCTTCAGATCGGCACGGAGACTCTGTTCCCAGAACGTGTGGGTATCCAGATTCTGCAGGCGCACATGGGTGGAACCGCCCATCTGCCCCTGGCCGGGGTGGTAATCCGCCGCTACCACTTTATAATTCGCTCCCTGGAATCGGATAGCGGCTCCAGCACGCAATTGCGATGCAATGACCATCCATCACCTCCAAGACCCCGCGAGAGAGCCTGGCGCGGGATGGGCCGCAACGCGAAGGTTTGCGGCGCGCGCGATTGGCACCGCCTTCAGTTTACATCGCGGCGCGCGCGTGAAGAGAGCCGGGATTCAGCGCGGTGCGGCCCTCCAGGGCGGACCACTGAATGGCGAAGAAATCGGCGGCCTCCGGGGTCACATCGTCGAACCAGGTGAGCGGATGGCCCGCCCGCAACAGTTCCCGCTGCACGCCGCGGAGCGCGGCATGGTCCCGGTACACCTGGGCGGGAGTCCGGTGGTGCCGCACGGCGAAGGCGGCGAGAGTGCCGCCGGCTTCGCCGATGGCCCATTCGGTGGGATGCAGGCGGTACGCGCCGTTGGTGACATGCGTGGTGCCGATACTCTTGCCGCCCGCCAGCAGATTCGCCACGTCGCGCGAGATCAGGGCGCCCATGGGAATCTGGTACGGTTTCGAGGCGGGCAGGGGCTTGCGCGGCGAGCAACCGTGGATGTCGATAGCGTACAGCCCGATGCCCGCTGTATCGTCGAAGGCCCGGCCGCGCGCCCCCGGCTGCCAGGGCGCGGCGATGTCCTGCTCGCGCACGGTTACCAGCGCGTTCATGCGGCGCGCTTCGCGTATATAAGGATATTGCGAAAGGCCGTCGGAGGTGCCAATGACGTCCGTGCGCAACATAAGCTGAGGCGCTTGCCGGTGCAGCCACCACGCGAAACCCAGCGACACCTGCTTGCCGTGCTGCAGGGCGTGCGCCGCCGTGAGCGGATCGCGCGAAAGATATCCCGCATCGCATACATCGTTGCCCGGCCAGTTGATCATGGACAGGCCGGTGGCGGCGGCGACGAGTCTTCGATACTCCCAAAACGAGCCGGGCGTGCCGGGCAATTTTTCGAACATGCCGTAGGTCAGCGAGCGGCCGTCCGGATAGGTGACGACGAAATTGTATTGGCTGCTGTCGCGGTTGTAAGTCGACGGCCTCGCGGGAACTGTCCCGCCGCCTCCATTGGCCAGCACGAAGGGGTACGTGAAACTCTGCAGGGCATCGGGATCGGCCGCGTCTTCCGCCTCCGGTTCTCCCGTGTCGGCGCGCGCATCGGCGCCGGTACGGAAGCCAGCGCCGGCCAGCGGCAACAGATCGCCCAACTCCGTCGCATCGATAATGACGGCGCCCTCCAGGCGAGTGAACCGCCGCGTTGTGAAACAGTAAACCAGCAGGCTTACCAGCCGGCCCTTCGCCACTTCCGCGTCCACTACGGCGGTGCGCAGCATCACCCGGAGCGCGCCCGATTTCTCAAGCGGCGCCAGCATCTGTTGAATAGCCGCGACTCCCACTTTCGGCTCGAAACAGAGCGCGCTTACCCAGCATTTGCCGGGGTTGGGCGCGGATTGGTACGCCGCGCGGATGCGCCGCCGCAGTTCCTGGTAAGTTCGCGTCGCGCCCGTGGTTTCGATGTAGCGATTCTCATCCAGTGCGGAAACTCCCTGCGATGTCATCTGGCCGCCCAGCCATTCGGTCACTTCGGTCATGCAGACCCGCACCCCGCCGCGCGCGCCGGCCAGTGCCGCCGCCACGCCGCCCATGCCGCCACCGGCCACCACCAGGTCGCACCGCACCACGGACACGCGCGACGGGCGTTCCGCTTCCACTACAGCCTGGCGCGGGTCGCCCTCCGCCGGCACGGCCAGAGGATCGAGGATGCGATACCCGTCAGCCGCCGACGCGGTGACAACGAACACGAAAAATGCAAATGCGTTCATGTTACAAGAAGAACTATGATCCCATCTCCGGATGCCATCGATCCGAACCTCGTTCCGAAGCGCACGTTGTACACCGGAGCCGTCATGCCCGCCATCGGACTCGGCACCTTCGGCTCCGACCACGTGACCGGCGCGGAAATCGCCGAAGCGGTGAAGGGCGCTATCTCGGTGGGTTACCGGCATCTGGATTGCGCTTCCGTCTACGGCAATGAGGACTGCATCGGCGCGGCGCTTGGTGACCTCTTCACGGAAGGCCTGAAGCGTGAGGAACTCTGGATCGTCTCCAAGCTCTGGAACGATAAGCACGCCGAGGCCGACGTGATCCCCTCATGCCGGAAGTCTCTGGCCGACTTGCGGTTAGATTATCTGGACATGTACCTGGTGCATTGGCCTTTCCCGAATTTCCACCCTCCCGGCTGCAGCGTGGACTCGCGCAGTCCCCATGCCCGGCCCTACATCCACGAGAATTTTATGAAGACCTGGCGCCAGATGGAAAAGCTGGTCGATCTCGGCCTGGTGCGCCACATCGGCACCAGCAACATGACCATTCCCAAACTGGAACTGCTGCTCCGCGACGCGCGCATTCCGCCGGCCATCAATGAAATGGAACTGCATCCGCATTTCCAGCAGCCGGAGTTGTTCGATTATGTGCGCGCGCACGGCATCCAGCCGGTGGGCTACTGCCC
>JARLGM010000020.1 GCA_031292755.1 Candidatus Sulfopaludibacter sp. | reverse complement strand
AGCTGCCTGCGAATACCCTGCACAGTGATCCAGAATCCGCGGTCGTCCATGACCGCAATTCTGTAGCTGCAACCAAGCGCCGTACAATGGATTTCCGGCAGACGGCAAGGTGTGTCTTAACTGGTTGTCTCAGCCCAGGGGGCAGGTCCAAACTGAACGAGATCATCATCGTACGCGAATCGTTGTTGCCGCAAGATGTTCTTATCAGTGGCAAAGCCCAAGTCGTTCTCGAGACAGATGCCGTAATCAATGCAGTAGAGACTACGCGAAAATTTCTCCTTCTTAGTGGTTCTGCCTTTTGTCAGGAGGTGAACGACGAAGAACATACTGAGGTATTTCAGCCTCATCTCATTGCGGGGCAACACCATAAAATGACTGGCGCCTGAGTCGATCTTCGTTCACTCCGTTACCGCTTTGGACAGAATCGCATCCCAGATGTCGACCACGTATTGCGGCAGGGCGACACCGCCCTTAGCTGCCCCTTCGAGTTGGTTCAAATAGGCTTTTGAAGCATACCGGATCCCGTACTCAATGTCTGACTTCTTTATGCGTCGGCTCGATGCTTGGGCCCTGTTCCAGGCTTGCTTCAGGACAATCCCGAGGGTTCGGGGTACTCCCATCGCACATCGACTTAGTTCACGCCAAAGGTCCGTCAGGTCCTCGAAAACGTGCCGCGGTGCCAGTATGCCGTAAGCTTTGAGTCGCTCCGTCACAATCTTCTCGGTGAGACTCTCCAGTTCCGACATAGCAGCGTTCAGCGAGTCACTACGCTCAACGAAAGCGTCGAGGTCCAGGGAGACTTCAAAGAGGTCACGCTGCAGAATCAGGGAACTGCCGAGAGTGTATTTGTCTGTGATCGCGCACAACTTAACGAAAACACCGGAATGGTTGCCAATCAGCTTCTTGAGAAGGGTGGTGAAGCGTCGCTGAAGATCCTCTGAAAGTGCGGAAAACTCATCCACTAAAAGAATGACGGCGGAGATACCCGCGGCTGCACGGAGCTCCGCCAGTATCCGTAGCACGTCTGCAATCGTCAGCCGATATGAAACAGAGTATCCGGACTCTTCCTCTTGTTCGCGGGCCGATTCGGTCTTCAGCTTACCGCCGATTGACCCAGAGGGGCTCTTCGACGCCTTACCGGCCACGGAAACCTCGCCTTCCTTCTTGGTCTTTACGGTGTCTTTCGTATCGACACGCCCGGATCGATCAACGACTCGCGGGAGACCGGACTTCAGCACCTCTGCAAGCTCTGCCAATAACTTGTTCGTTTCTGCGACGCTCTTCGTCTCCGCAGACTTGAAGAGCTTGGAGAAGAAGCTCGGTCGAGCATTTATCGCTGGCCATGACCGCCGGATTTCTTCCTTTATGGCGTCACACAACTCGGAGACGATTACGTGTTCGAAGTCTTCATAGTCAGCCGATTCTGCGTCGCCAACCGACTGGCACTTGTTCAGGTCCAGATAGATCGCCAACGTCCGTGGTTTCGCCTTGATCTGCGCATAGGGGTCCCAGGAGCGCATACACTCAACGAGGGCCCGGTAGAGCAGCGTAGTCTTGCCAGTTCCTCGTCTACCCACAATGAGCTGGTCGTTCTCACTCAGGATTTGGCTGATGAACCCGTAGTAGTCGACATAGTACTCCGCCAGCAGGTTCAACTTCCCGATATCCTTCAACGGGATGTAGTCGGCTCGGAGCATCGAATTGAACGCGTCTTCTACGTGTTGGTCGCTCATTGAACTACCACCATACCGCTTAAGCCATTGAAAATACAATGCCCAACATGGTTCTATAGAATTGAAGTGGCGCTCGGCCGGGCCTTCAGTCCCAAGCGGTGCCGCGGAACTCGACTCGTCAGTGTCAGTCCGTCGCAGATGCCGATTTCCCGGATCAGGAACGAGAAGTCCCCATGGGGCCCTCGATTGTGTCCGGGCCACACGCCGCTCGGAGAAAGTCAACTCTGGGCTTCTCCAGCCTAACTGACCTACCTCGCGCGTTTTCGGTGTAGCAGCACCACCACCCCGGAGTAAACACTCAAGAGCATAGCCACAGGAATGAATACCAGCCCCCACCAGCCTCCCGGGTTCGCCAGAATCGGAGCCAGAAACAACAGCGCCATCAGCACCGGAACCGCCGAGGCTACGCGCCAGAACCCACGCCATTTGATCAGGCCGTAGATCCCCGATGCGATCGGAAACAGAATCGCGCCCCACACCAGCAGCGCGACCGGAGCCAGGATGACGTACCGCATCGCCGAGATTCTACCACCTGTCGAATCACCCGGAGCTTAACGGCGGCTGATTGGCCGCATCCAATACTTCCCTCACTTTGTTCAGCAGCGTATCCGGCGTGAATGGTTTGTGCAGAAACGCCGGCGGAAGTTCGCCCGCCAGCACCGCGCTATTGTCGCGATAGCCGGACATGTAGAGAATCCGCAGCGACGGATTGCGCCCGGCGAGTTGCTTTCCCAATTCGAAGCCATTCATTTGCGGCATGACGACATCGGTGAGCACCATATCGATTTTGTGGGCGTTCTTTTCGTAAGCTTCCAGGGCAACGCTGCCGTTATTGGCCTCCAGCACCTCGTATCCGTTCGCCTGCAGCACCGCGAAAATAAGCCGCCGCACACCTTCCTCGTCGTCCACCAGCAGAATCGTCTCCGAGCCCCGGGCCAGCGCCTTGCGCACCGGCTCGGCAACCTTCTCGGCGACGCGCGGCAGGTAGATTTCAAAAATCGTGCCGCAGTTCGGCTGGGTATAGACGGTCACCTGTCCGTCCGCCTGCATGATGGCTCCGTAAACCGTCGCCAGGCCCAACCCGCTGCCTTTTCCCGGCGCCTTCGTGGTGAAAAAGGGTTCGAACAGGCGCGACCTCGTCTGCTGGTCCATCCCGATTCCGGTGTCGCTGACGGCCAGCATCACGTACGCTCCCGGACGCACCCCTAAGTTCTTGTTGCCGTCGGTTTCGCCCACATCCACATTGGCGGTTTCGATCACCAGTTTGCCACCCCGCGGCATGGCGTCGCGCGCATTGTTCGCCAGGTTCACCACCACCTGTTCGATCTGGTCCGGACCGGCCTTCACCCGTCCCAGTCCCGGACTGGGGAGCAGGATGAGCTCGATATTCTGCCCTAACAACCGGTGCAGCATGGGCTTCATGCCGGTAATTACGGCGTTGAGGTCGAGCACGCGCGCCTGGTCATTGGAGCCGCGGCTGAAGGCCAGCAGGTGCCTTGTGAGGGCGGCGGCGCGGTCGCCCGCGTAGATGATTTCGTCCACGTAGCGGCGCGTGGCGCTGGAGGCCGGAATTTCGCCGCGCATCAGTTCGGCGTACCCGGTGATCACCGTGAGGACGTTGTTGAAGTCGCCCGCCACACCTCCCGCCAGGCGGCCCACCGCTTCCATTTTCTCGGCGTGCATCGCCTGTTCTTCCGACTGGCGCCTCTTCTGGATATCGCGGAACACCAGGATCGCGCCGCGCAGCACGCCGGATTCGTCGCGAACCGGCGCGGCGCTGTGTTCGATCGGCACTTCCACGCGGCTGCGGGAAACCAGCACCGCGTCATCCTGAAGCGGCACCGAAACCCGTTCGCCGATCACGCGCCCCACCGGATTGTTGATGGGTTGCCGGGTTCGTTCATCGATCAGATGGACAACCTCGCCGGCCGGTTTACCGATAGCCTCCTGGCGCGGCCATCCCGTCAGGCTTTCCGCCGCTGAATTGAGAAATGTGATGCGCCCCTTGACGTCCGTCGACACAACCGCGTCGCCCATGCCGGAGATGGTGGCCGCTAACATACGGCGGCTGTCCCGCCAGGAAGACCCCAACCAGACCAGCAGCGCCCCCATCAGGATCACCACGCAACACAGCCAGAAGGATTCCGCCTCCAGAAACGGCCGGACCAGGAGCATGCCCAGAATCGCCGCCACCGCTAATAGCAGCATGAACGCATTGCGTTTCAAATCCGGGCGGTTTGGTGCGTCCATGGCAGCAACCCTGTTACTGCATACTAGCGGGATTCTCTCCGCCCCGGTGTGACGTTGCGTACAACGAAGGCTCGCCCGGGGGCCGCGTCTTCCATCGCCGATGCAGCCACATCCATTGCCCCGGATAGGCGCGGATTACCTCTTCCAGCCGGCTGTGCAGCACCTGTGTATCGCGCGCCGCATCGCCGGTAATCGGCACAGGCGGGTAAAACCGCAGCACGTACCGCCGCTCGTGTTCGCTCCATAGCGCGAAACCCGGTATCACCGCGGCACCGCTGCGCGCCGCGATTTTGGCGAATCCCGCGCCGGCACAGGCGGGAACACCGAAGAAGTCGACAAATACTCCGCCCTCGAGCGAAGCATTCTGATCGATCAGGATGCCCACCGCCTCATTGGCGTGCAGAGCCTTCAGAATGGTGCGGGCGAAATCCTGCTTGGCGATGACGTGATTGCCCGATAGACCCCGGCGCCGCTCCACCAGCCGGTCGATGAGCGGATTGTCCAGCGGCCGCACCACCACGTGCATCGGTCCCGTCAACAGCGCGTGGGCGAAAGCGCTCAGTTCCCAGTTCCCCAAGTGCGCCGTGGCGAACAGGACCCCGCGCCCCTGCCGCAGCGCGCCGGCAAAATGTTCGGCGCCTTCGCAGCGGACCCAACGCTCCACGTTTCCCTGGCGAATCTGGGGAAGCCTGGCGAATGTCACCAGCATGCGCGCAATCGACGCAAATACTTCGTCAATGGTGCGGCGCCGCTCTACCGCGGAAAGCGCCGGCAGGGCCAGGGCCAGGTTGCGCTCGGCCGTCCGCCGGAGTCTGGGAACCGCCCAATCCAGCAGGACTCGGACGGCTGCCCCGGCCAGCGGCTGCGCCCACCGCGCCGGGGTCCATTCCAGCATCTTCACCACGACGAGCGCCAGACAATACTCCGCCCTGTCGCGAACTGGCGAGCGGTGTCGCATGAACCCGCATTGTACCGTGGGCCCGGTCTACGCGTGTCTGTGGAGGTGCGGGCGGTAGACGACGAGACCGCCGACACCCCAGAGCATCAGAAACAGGAATGTAAACCCGAAAGCCAGATCCGTCGCCATGCCTTTGAACTCAACCGGAGTCGGGATGAAACCCAGAACCAGCGAGCCGGCAATTGCCAGAGCGTGCCAGAACCACATCTGCGACCCGTACCGGTGCAACAACCAAAGCGGTAAGGCCAGGGCCACAAGATAAACCAGGATAGCCAACATGCTGAACATGACAAGCCTCCTGAACAGCATTGTAGCCCTCTGAATCGGACTTGTGAATCCTCAATATCCTGTATTCACGGCCGGTAAGCCGTTGACAACTTTTGAAGGAAAAGATTTCCTTTGTATTCAGATTCTTAATCGTTTTCGGATCCCGGGGCGCCCGTTTCGCAAGCTAGCCTGAAGTCGGAAAGGAGCTCTCACACGCCTGGCGATCCGATCATCATCGTTTCTGCAATGTGGATCTTAGCTACTCTCCTGAAGTAACCAAATCGCGCACCACAGGCGCGCTACCTACAAAAAACCCTCTTTTGGGGGTAACACAATTCAATTGTGAAAGTTGATACTATTCTTTGGGGATACTCCTAATAGGGATATCCCCAAGAATTATTAGGTATACAAAGTCTCAACCAACTGAAAAGCGGAGCTGCTTCTTTGAGAACGGCCAGGATTTTGGCTTGTTGCCTGTTCCTATTGCCGCTCAGTGGCTCGGTGTCCCCAACCGAACCGCACAACAGGGCGAAGACCCTGCTGCCCACCCAGCCAAGACCGGCGCAATGGAACGAACTGCGCGCGCAGCTCGACCGCGGCAATAAGTTGTTTCATTCCGGGCATTATATTCAAGCAAATCAGGTGTTTATATCCGTCAGAAAATCCGCGCGGGAAGCTCGCGTGTGGGACCTGGCGGCGCGTGCCGGCGGAAATACCGGCAGTTGCCAGTTTGCCCTGCACCAGTACCAGCTCGCCTTGCCCAGCTACCTCGATGCCCGCCACCTCGCGGAACTTGCCGCCGATTGGAGCGAGGTCGCCATTCTGGATTCGAATATCGCCTCCCTTTACTCCGAAATGGGGGACCTGGAGACAGCCGCGAGTTGGATGCGGGGAACCCTGGAACGTCTTTCCGGCGAAGATCGCGTCAGGCACCTCCCCGAGATTCTGATCCAATTGGCCCTGCTGCGAGCCCGGCAGGGCCATATGCCGGAAGCATTGGCTTTGTTCCGCCGCGGGATCGATCGCGCCGACCGCGCCGGCAACGTCGATCTCTATACCCTGGGCTGGAACCGGCTGGGAATCGAGTATCTGAACCACGGCAACCTTCCTGCCGCCGATTCTGCCTTCCTGGAAGCCTACCGCGTTCGCAAGTTCAACCATCTGCCCCTGGAAAGCTGCTATCGCAACCTGGGACGGCTGCGCATGGAACAGGGCGACCTGGAATCCGCTTCCCATCTGCTGGACCGCTGCCTGGAGTTGGCCCAGGGTCCGCAAGGCGCCATTCCCGCCTGGGATGTCTTTCAATTACGCGGGCGTGTCCGCCTGGCCCAGGGCCGGTTGCCGGAGGCCCTGCAAGACCTCCGGCTTGCCGTCCACCTGGCGCGCGCGTGGCGTTGGTCCACTCCGTCCAACGATGCCGGCCGCCTGGGCGCCGAAGAGATGTTGGACCAGGTCTACTCGGCCTTAATCGAAGCTGGCAACCGCCTGTACCTGATCACCCACAACCCGGCCCTCATCCGTGAAACCTTCGAAGCCGTCGAGGAAAATCGTGCCGCCAGCCTGCGCGCCGCGGTGGCCGGCCCGCGCTCCGGATCGGAACTCTCACCGGCCTACTGGGAGGCATTGCTGCACCTGCAGCGCGCCGAAATTCAGGCCCTGCACGCACCCTCGCCGGCAACCGCGGAGGAACTGACTTCCGCCCGGGCGGAGTTAACCCGGTTGGATGCCGGCGGGTTCTCTTCCGTTTCCGGACACCCAGGTTCGGCAGGGCTCGCCGGCCGTGTACAGAGCGCCCTGGACTCCCGCTCCGCCCTGCTCAGCTTCCACCTGGGAGATTCCATGTCCTGGATGTGGGCGCTGGACCGGTCCGGCCTGGTTCTCTACTCCTTGCCCCCAAGGCGGCAGATCGAAGGTCGGGTGGCGGCAGCTACAAGCGCCCTGCGTGAGAATCTCCGTGATTCCACCGAAGCCGGCGCTGCCTTGTACCGGACCCTGTTCGGTCCTCTGGCGCCGCGTTTCCAGCGGAAAACCCGCTGGCTCCTGGCGCTCGACCAGGGCGAACACTCCGCACCGGCTCGCACGGATTCCGCCGCGCCCGGTCTATTCGAAGCGCCCCTGTCTGCGCTCGCCATCGAAACCAAAGGGCCCCGCCCGGTCTTTGTCGCCGAGCGCCACAACACCGTGCTGATCCCAGGAGCCGCTTTTTGGGTCGACGCGGCTGGGCGTCAACGCTTCCGGCCCGTCTCGCCGGTCTTCGTCGGCATTGGCGATGCCATCTACAACTCAGCCGATCCGCGGTTGCCCGCCGTTCGCGCGGCGCGGCAGACCCGGCCCGGGGCCTTGACTGTTTCGGCTGCCACCGGTCAGCTCTCTCTGGCGCTGCCGCGCCTGGTGGCCAGCGGGCCTGAACTGGACGCCTGCGCGCGTGCCTGGGACGGCGAAGGAGTGTTGCTGAAAGGCGCCGAGGCATCGCGGGAAAAATTGGAAGAACAAATCCGGCGCAATCCCGCGGTCTTGCATTTCGCCACTCATTTTCTTCCGTCCGGCGGCGGGCGCGCTACCGGGCTGATCGCGCTGAGCCTGAACCAAGGGGGCGAAACCGAGCTGCTGGCGCCCGAGGAGATTGCGCACTGGAAGGTTAACGGCGCCCTGGTGGTCCTCAGCGGCTGCCGTTCCGCGCAGGGTGCTGTTTTGCCTGGAACGGGCTTGCTCGGTTTGACCCGCGCCTGGCTGGCGGCCGGAGCACAGAGCGTCATCGGCAGCCGCTGGAGCACACCCGACGACAGCGGTGTGCTGTTCAGCGCCTTGTATCGCCATTTGCGTGCACAGGCCCATCCCGACGCTTCCGAAGCATTGCGCGCCGCCCAGGTGGAAATGATTCATGCCGGCGGTTGGCGCGCACACCCCCAATATTGGGGAACTTATCTCACGGTGGGAAGCCAGTGAACGAGATCATACCTCCACTCGTAAACCCCGAACAGTCCGCGTCCGCGGCAGACAGCGCCACCTGGGCAAGCCTGGTAGAGCGCATCCGGACGGACGACCCGTCCGGCATGGAGGAACTGTACCGCGTTTTCTCCCAAGGTATCCGGTTTTACCTCTGCCGGCAGCTTGGCACTCAGGACCTGGACGACAGGGTACATGACATTTTCCTGATCGTTACCCAGTCCATCCGGCGCGGCGACTTGCGGGAGCCCGACCGGCTCATGGGCTACGTGCGCACCGTGCTGCGCCGCCAGGTTGCCTCCCACATCGAACAAATCGTGCACTCCCGCAATAATCACGCCGACCTGGAGATGGGGCTGCGCCTTAGCGACCGTCACCCGGACCCGGAGCGGTCCGCCATTCAAAATGAGAACCAGACCCTGGCCATGCGCGTTCTCCACAGCCTGAAAAGCCGCGACCGCGAAGTGCTCGTCCGCTTTTACCTGAAAGAACAGGCTCCGGAAGATATCTGCCGCGAACTGGATCTCAGCGCCACCCAGTTCCGCCTGATCAAGTCCCGTGCCAAGACCCGTTTTATAGAACTGGCCAAGCGGCGATTTTCTTTACGCAATCTCGTGCCGCAACCTTAAAAATAACGCAAAAATTGTACGTAACCGGACTCTTTCCTAAGGCATTTCTGACCCCAGAAATTGTGAGAGTACTGATCTCCCGCCGCCACCTTTATATCAGGAAGCGAACGGTACACAATGGAGATGACAATGGACGTCGAAGGTCACCTTGTGGAGGAGGAGATTGAGCGATACTCGCTTGCGGCCAGTGCCGAACCCGAGTTGTCGCAAGTCGAAGAGCATCTCCTGCTGTGTGCTTCCTGCCGGAAGAAGGTGGAAACCAGCGACGTCTACGTCAATTCGATGCGCCGTGCGGCGGCGCAAATCCGGGCGGAAGAGAAACGCGCTCCGCGTTGGGCCGGCATGGCTTTCCTGCTGGCCGCCGCGGTTCTCCTCGCGGGAGTCATTCTGATTCGCAGCAACGCGACGGCTCCCTTCGCCGTCAGTCTCGCCGTCACACGCGGCGTTGGAATTAACGCACAAGCGCCGGCAGGCGTTCCTCTGGCGCTGCAACTGGACGTCACCGGGCTCCCTGCCGCGGCCTCGTATCGTGTGGAAATGGTGGATCGCGCCGGAAAACAGGTATGGACCGGAACGTTCCCCGGGCGTCCCGCCAAGCCGTTACCCGCCGGCATCTACTTCGTCCGCCTCTACTCCCCGGCCGGCGACCTGCTTCGCGAATACGGTCTCGAAATCGGACCCCTGCTAAAATGACCGTATGCAGCGTCACGACGCGAGCGTTGCCGTCTCCGTCGAGCGTTTCTTCCAGTTCTCCCTGCTCGGCCTGGTGGCCAGCGGATATCTGGCCGTAGCCGGCTCCGGCTATCTCGATACCCCCACCATCGCCCTCACCGCCTTCGGACTGGTGCTGCGCGCCATCCTGATCTGCGGCTGGATTCGCATCGCCCCCTCGGAGCGCGCCATTACCGGCGTCACCCTCAGCTACGTCGCCTTCTTTGGCGTGGACTACTTCCTGCTATCGCACGATTTTCTGGCCGCCACGGTGCACCTGGTTTTCTTTCTCGCGGTGATGAAAATCCTGACTTCCCGAACCAATCGCGATTATCTGTACACCGCCATCATCGCCTTCCTGGAGTTGCTGGCCGCGGCCATCCTCTCCGTCAGTTTCAGCTTCTTCCTTTTCCTGGCGTTGTTCCTTCTTCTGGCCATGGCGGCATTGACCAGCGCGGAAATCCGCCGCTCCATGACCCGGGCCCGCACTACGGCGCGTGGCGGCCTGAGGCGATTTCACCCGCGTCTGGCGGCGCTTTCCGCGCTTGTCTCCGTGGGCATCCTGGCACTCACCGCCGGCATGTTCTTTCTGCTGCCCCGGACGGCCGACGCGGCGTTTTCCCGCCTCATCTCGCACCGCATCTACATTCCGGGATTTTCCAACCACGTGAAGTTCGGCGAAATCGGCGAGTTCAAAACCAGCTCCCGCACCGTCATGCATATCGCCGTCTACAGCACCGAATCGGCGGCCGGATTGAAATGGCGCGGCGGCGCGCTGCTGCACTTCGATGGCAAGAACTGGACCAACCCGCTGCCGGAGCGCACACCCGTCCCCATGGAGCGCGGCCACATCAACCTGGTGCCTTCGCAATTGCGCCGCAACGGCCGGAGGATCAGCTACACCGTGGAAATGGACGGTGTGGAGAACGATTCGCTGTTTTTCGCCGGCGTCCCCGAACAGGTGGAGCTCCGCAATTCCTCCCTGTTCCGCAGCGAAACCGATAGCTTCCACCTGGGGCATCCGCCGCCGGCGGGCTTCCACTACGAAGCCTACAGTCTGATCGAGGCGCCGCCGGAGGCGGAACCTGTCGTCTGGCCGCCGCCGCTCATCGGTCCGGAAGAACGCGATGCGTATCTGCAACTGCCCCCGCTGGATCCACGCGTCGCCCGGCTGGCGCAGGCCATGACCGCCGGGGCCATTACCGACCTGGAACGCGCCCGCGCCATCGAGCACCACCTGCACACGGACTATTCCTATACGCTGGAACTCCCCAAGCGCGAAATGGAACACCCCCTGGAGAATTTCCTTTTCGAGCGCAAGAAGGGCCACTGCGAGTACTTCGCTACCGCCATGGTGGCGCTGCTGCGCACGCTCGGCATCCCATCCCGCATGGCGACCGGCTTCCAGAGCGGCATCTATAACCCGATCACCGATCTCTGGTTGATCCGCGCCTCGGACGCGCACGCCTGGGTGGAAGCCTGGCTGCCCAATCGCGGATGGACCACCTTCGACCCTACGCCGCCCGATCCCAACCAGGCGAACATGGGACTGGTCACCCGCCTGAATCTGTACCTGGACGCCGCCGACACGTTCTGGCAGGAATGGGTGGTGAGTTACGATCCCGGGCACCAGGGCACGCTCGCCGATAAACTGCAGCAAGGCGCCGGACGCCTGGGCATTCGCTGGTTCGATTCCCTTTCCGGCGCGGAATCGGCGTGGACGCAGCATCTCAGGGCCTTTTTCAAACGGTACGGGCTGGCCGTTCTGGCCATCGCGGCCTGCGGGTTACTCGTCTTGCGCGTCAGCCCTCCGCTGATTCGTATGTTACGCATCCGGCGCCGCGTGGATCAGGTCCGCCGCGGCCACGCCAGCGCGGCCGATGCCACTCTGCTCTACGAGCGCATGTTGGAGATTTTGAAGCGCCGCGGATTTCAAAAGCCGCTCTGGTTCACACCCACCGAATTTGCAGCCTCCCTGCCGGCCTCGGCTCTGGGCGTTCGCGTCCACCAGTTCACCGGTACCTACAATGAGCTGCGCTTCGGCGGCCGCACCGAAGTAGCCCCCCAGCTATCGGCACTACTGGATGAGTTGGAGCGCGAAGAGTAGTATTGAGACTATGCGGGGGTTTGCGGTAGCGCTTGGTTTGATTTTTCAGGTCCAGGTTTTTGCCGGAGGAGCGGCCGACATTGCACGCGCCATCCGGGAGAACACCTTCGACCAGGATGAATGCTACCGCATTCGCGATCTGGAGATTGTCAAAGAGGACGTCCGGATCTACCTGGCCGACGGCCACCTGATTTTTAGCAAGCCCATAGCCGGCCGCCGCATTGCGGCCGTGTTCGTGTCCGACGTGGAAGGCGGAGATGGCGAGGTGCTGCTGCGCCCGCCGGACGTGGCGGAGCGGCGCAGCTTGGCCGGCTATATCGATTCGCCCACCCTCGACGAGCATTTTAAGACCGCCGTGTTTCTGTTTACGGGGGACGACTACGACCGCTTGAAGAGCCAGTTCCCGCGCAGCGTCGCCAACCGGAAGAGCCCGGAAATCGCGCCGCTTCTGGACGACGAATGGACCAGCGTGCTGCGCAATCTCGGCGAGAGCTATATGACCCGTCTGACGCTCGACCTGCTGGGTGGGCCGGGCCATCCACCGGGCCTCTTTGCCGGCCTGTTCGCCGGCCGCAAGCTGGGCAATTTCGACGTGGTGTACGACCCGGCCAGCCCCGAGCAGATCATGGCCGGTACGGTGAACTCACGGAACGGCCGGCTCTATTTCGACACATGGACCAGTTTTCGCGCGCGCGCCACCCGCAAGGACCCGGCCCCGCCGCACCTCGATCTGCTCACCAGCAATTACCGCATCGAGGCGACCGTGAATCCGGACCTGTCGCTTACGGCGGTCACCCGCGTCACCGTGAAATCGCCTACCGACGGCATGGTATCGACGGCCTTCGAAATCACGCCGCTGATGACCGTCACCGATGTTACCGTAGACGGCAAGCCGGCCGAGTTTTTGGGACGCGATTCGCTGCGCGCCAATCTCTCTCTGGGAGGTAACAATCTGTTTGTAGTGGTGCCGCCGGAGCCTTTGCAGGCCGGCCGCGCCTACGAATTCGAGTTTCACCACAACGGCAAGGTGATTCTGGATGCCGGCGACCACGTGCTCTACGTGACCGCCCGCGGGAACTGGTATCCCATTCACCGCCTCCAGTTCGCCACCTACGATATGTTATTCCGCTATCCTCAGGATCTGGACCTGGTGACCGCCGGTGAGGTGGTGGAAGACCGGACCGAGGGGCCGTGGCGCATCACCCGCCGCAAAACCTCCGCGGCCATCCGACTGGCGGGCTTCAACCTGGGCAACTACCAGCATGCGCGCGTCGAGCGCGGCGGGTTCGTGGTGGATGTCTGCGCCAACCGCACGCTGGAAAGCAACCTGAAGCCGCAACTGGAACTTTCGCCAATGCCGCCGATTCCGGAGATCATCCGCAGGAGGCTGCCGCTCCCGGCGATCCCCATGCAGACCGAACAGGCTCCCAGCCCCGTGGAGCGCCTCAAGCAACTGGCCGAGAGCGTTGCCGCGGCCATGGAGTTCATGAGTGCGCGGTTCGGCCCGCCGGCACTTCCCCATCTCACCGTGTCGCCTATCCCGGGGGCTTTCGGACAGGGCTTTCCCGGCCTGATCTACCTTTCCACACTGTCGTACCTGAAAGTGCTGCCACGCGCGGTCGCGCGGGAGGAAGAATCCCAGGAGCTGTTCTTCCTGGAGTTGTTGCAGGCGCACGAAACGGCGCATCAATGGTGGGGCAATCGCGCGGCGGCGGGCAGCTATCGCGACAACTGGCTGATGGAATCCCTGGCCAATGTCTCCGCCCTGCTGTACCTCGAAAAGACGCGCGGCACACATGCCACCGACCTGTTCCTGGATGCCTACCGCAACGCCCTCCTGGAGAAGAACGAAGCCGGCCAGGTAGTGGATTCCAGCGGTCCTATCGTGCTCGGCACGCGCCTTGAAACTTCCCAGCAGCCCACCGCGTGGCGCAGCATAACCTATGGCAAGGGTACCTGGATCATGCAGATGCTCCGCCGCCGGATGGGGGACGGCCGGTTTCTGGCGATGCTGAGAGAACTGCTGATGCGCTACGATCACGTGGACATGAGCACGGAAGAGTTCCGCCAGCTTGCCGCGGAGTTCCTGCCGGCGAATTCACAAGACCCCACCCTGGAGTCATTCTTCGACCAGTGGGTCTACGGCACTGGCATTCCGGCGCTCAAGCTCACTTACACGGTCAAGGGCAAAGTCCCGGCTCTGACCCTCGCGGGTACGCTGACGCAGTCCGGCGTCGATGCCGATTTCAGCGCCCTGGTCCCGATAGAGATCCGCACGGCCCCGGGAAAGGCCATCACGCAATGGGTCCGCTCCATGAACCAGCCGGTTACCTTCACCGTGGCGCTGAAGCAGCCGCCTCTCAAAGTAGTGCTGGATCCGAACCACGCCCTGCTGCGGAAGTAAGCTTAGGATTACTTCTCTGAGAGCTCGGAAATCTTCCCGTCTACTTCTTCGATTTTGACGATGATTCGCTTCCGGCATTTCAAAGCGCGACGCGATCATCCGGTCCCACGTGCCTTTGGGCGGGATCATATCGTTCATGATCAGCGAAGCATTGTATTTGGGTCCCAGCGCAGGAATGCCATCTAAAGCCTGCTGGGCGGCCGAATCGGAGGCAGTCTGCCCTTCGGTCTGATTGCCCGATGCATCCTCCATCAACACTGTTACGGTGCGCACTTTGAAGCCGTAGTCGGACGGATTCTCGATGCGGAAATCGATCACCACGAACGAGTTGTTCTCGTCCAGCGGCGCTGTCCGCACCTTCAGGAACTTGCCGTGCACATCGACGTGTGCGCCGCGCTGCATATAGAAGATCGCTCCCACGGCGATCGCAATGCAGACGAGCCCTATCCCGAACGCAATCGCGAAATTCTTGGACACTCCTAGACCTCGTTAACGATGCGCATGATCTCCTCCATGGAGGTATGCGCGGCGGCAATCAGCGTGCCGTCGAAGAGATGCGTTTCCAGGCCGATTTTGTACTTGTAATTGTCGCGGGCGAGCGCCTCCATGATGGCCTTCCAGTCCTCTTTCTCCGGACTCGACGGCATCACGCCCTTACCCTTGATCTGAATGTTGAGCATGCGCTCTTTGGGAAGCGCCGCGTAGCCCTCGGGAAAGGAATGCTCGCGGCCATAAGCGTTGTGCGGGTCCCAGTTGTAGCCGATGTACTTGTTGGGAATCAGTTTGAACACCTCGCCGAGTTCGGCGCTGGTGGCCACATTCTGCGAGCCTTCGTTTTCGATCAGCAGGTGGACTTTTTCCTTCTGCGCCACTTCGCCCATGGCGCCGATCACCTCGGCGATGCGGGGATACAGGGAGGCAGGTTCCGCTGTGCGCGAACCCGTAAAGATGCGCACCTTGTCGCAGCCCATAATCTGCGCGCAGCGGATGGCCTTGTGCAGATCGTCCAAGCGATTGTCCCAGCGCGCCTTTTCGGCGGCCAGTCGCTTCTCGCGCGCCGCCGGCTCTTCGGGCCTCCGGCGCACCGCTTCGGTGTCCGGCCAGGCAAATTTGAGCAGTCCGGTATTGACGAACGAAACCTTGAGCCCTTCATTGGTGAAGCGCGTGGCGTCCATCTTGATTTCGGCGTCGGAAAGCTGGAAGTATTCCTTCCTGGCGTTGGGCTCGTTCTTGGGAGGATTGCGGATCTCGACGAACTTCATCCCATACTGATGGGCGAAAGCGATGGACTCCTCAGTGGTGAGGCCGATTTCGTCGGTGATCGCGCTGATCGTGGTTTTGTCGATGCGCGACTTGCCCCAAAGAGATGTCGCGCACACGGCGCCCGCGGCCAGGATTTCACGCCTTGTCATCATAGTTAAGATTGTAGTCGATGGCCATGGAATTCACGACATCCCCGGGACGTACGATCCTGGTCCGGGAAGGCGACATCACGCGCGTGCCGGTGGACGCGATCGCCAACGCGGCCAATGCGGCGCTGGCGGGCGGCGGCGGCGTGGATGGCGCCATCCACCGCGCCGGCGGTCCGGAGATCATGCGGGAATTGGATGAGATCCGGCGCCGCATCGGTGGGTGTCCCACGGGAGGCGCGGTGGCGACGGGCGCGGGCCGGCTTCCCGCGCAGCACGTCTTTCACGCCGTTGGACCGGTCTATCGCGACGGCAGGCATGGCGAGCCCGAACAGCTGGCTTCCTGCTATCGGAGATGTCTGGCGCTGGCGGACGAGCGGCAGGTTCGGACCATTTCGTTTCCCGCCATCAGCACCGGCGTGTACGGATATCCGTTGCGCGAAGCGACGGAGATTGCGGTGAGGGAAGTGATCGCGCACCTGGCGAATCCGGCTTCCGGAATTCAAAAGGCGATCTTCGTGCCGTTCGGCCAACAGGCCTATGACGTGTACGTGGAAATCTGCCGGGCCAACC
The DNA here is from genome assembly GCA_031292755.1 of Candidatus Sulfopaludibacter sp. Classification (GTDB taxonomy): domain Bacteria; phylum Acidobacteriota; class Terriglobia; order Bryobacterales; family Bryobacteraceae; genus Sulfopaludibacter. The sequence goes on along the minus strand of JARLGM010000020.1, from coordinate 44,643 downwards.
TGCCCGCGTCGCGCTAGCCCTCAATACTCTCCACTCAACAAATGCGTAAGTCATGTGTTTGTGCCACCAATGACGGCAGGCGACGGCCGTCCTCAACAATTCAGTTATGATACGCGGAACTTCCAGCATCCTCCGGAGTTTGATCTACGCCCCATTTGGCTGGTGCGAAGGGGATATCGCGACAGAAATCACATTTCTGAATGTTACGGCGTACAATCGCGCGATCTGCGCAGCTTCAGCGGCGACATGATGGCCGAGGTCTGTCGAAGGCCGAGGATCTTCATTTGGACTCGGTTGACGCGTTGACAGACGCGGGGATACGGTTGCATCATCCCAATCGCCAATGATAAGCTTCGTCTCACACGATGGGCCAATCGCCGACCATCACGATCCATGTCCCTGGCCCGCTGCGCACGTATTGTGCGGGCGCAGCCCAACTCTCGATCTCGGCACACACCGTGCGCGCCGCACTTGAAGACCTCCAGCAGAGCCAGTCCGCTCTGTATCGAAATGTCTGTGACGAAACGGGTACAGTGCGCCGGCACCTGAACGTGTTCGTGAACTCGGACAATGTGCGCGACCTCGACGGGATTGACACGACGTTGAGGCCAGGGGACGTGGTAACGATCCTACCGGCGGTCTCGGGAGGTTGAAGATGCCGGATCGAATCATTCTCACTATCGGCACCAAGAAGGGCGTGTTCGTCGCCGATGCGGCAAAGCCGAGGCGCAGCTTCGCCCTGCGCGGGCCCTTCGGTCCCGGCGTCCCTGTGTACTCGACGCTGATCGACACGCGCGGCACACCCCGCCTGTATGCGTCGAGCTGCAATCCGTTCTTCGGCATGAAAGTGTTGCGTTCGACGGACATGGGGAAGAGCTTCAAGGAGACGAAGTCGGCCCCGGCGTTCCCCAAGGAGGACGGACGCGCGCTTGCCAACATCTGGGCGCTCGAGGCCGGCGGCGGCAAGAAGGACCTGTGGTGCGGCGTGGAGCCGGCGTCTCTGTTCAGGAGCCATGACGGCGGCGATTCGTGGGACCTGGTGCCCGGCATCAGCAACCACGATCACGCGCGCAAGTGGCAACCCGGCAACGGCGGGCTCTGCATGCACACCATCATCCGCAACGGAAATCACGTGCACCTTGGCATCTCGACCGGCGGCCACTATCTCAGCGAGGATGGTGGCGAAACATTCAGGGCATCCAATCAAGGCGTCGGCGCCGGCTTCGCGCCCGATCCCTATCCCGAGTTCGGTCAGTGCGTGCACAAGATCGCGCGGCACGAAGACATGCCTGGTCGGCTCTACATGCAGAACCACGGCGGATGGGCGGATTGGACCGGGCCTGGCGGGCCGCGGCCGGACATCGGAGTGCTGCGCAGCGACGACTACGGCCATTCGTGGCGATCCATCGCCAAGGGATTGCCGTCCGACTTCGGATTTCCCATCGTGGTCCACCCGCACGACGCCGACACGGTATACGTTATTCCCCTGGAGGGGGCGACGCGCTCCTGTCCGGGCGGCGCGCCGGCGGTGTGGCGCAGCGAAAATGGCGGCGAGTCGTGGAGCCGGCTCGCACATGGGCTGCCGAAGAAGCAGAGCTACTTCACCGTCCTGCGAGACGCGATGGATATCGACCGGCTCAAGGCACCTGCACTCTACTTCGGCACGACGACTGGTCAGTTGTGGATCGGGAGGGAGGGCGGCGAGCACTGGGACTGCCTGTTCGATTCGCTGCCCCCGATTCACAACGTCAAGGTCGCGGTCGTCTGAGTTCGGACAGCCGGTGCGGGCAGGCGGAACAGGCAAGGACGAGTAGTTTGATCGCCAGCGCTTGCCCGCTGCACTTCGACGGCTATAGAGTCGGAATAGCCCTTAGAACCCGGCAAGCTTTATGGATTCCTGCCGGCAACAGCCCTTCCATCCACTGATCAGCCACGAGGCTGCCGACACGGCGCTTTGGCGAGATAGATCCTGCCTAGTTAAGTTAGTCGCGTAGCGTTGACCAGGAGTTATTGTCTTCCTAATTCGTGCTCCGTCCGTACCGCGCGCTGCTCGGAGCAAGGTCACCTCTGGCTTTCTCCAGTCTACGGAGATATCCTTCGGCGGCGGCCTGACTGAACAGCATTGTCCCTAACCTTTTAACCGCATCGCGAACCAAAACAGACCGCACAGCAGAAGCGCACCCTCTCCCACCCGGTGAATCGTCGGCCCGGCGCGCAGCAGAAACAACGCCAATATCGACAGCGCCGTAAGTTCCGCCAGAGCCGCGCCGGCCAGCACCAGTTCGGGCCGGTATCCGGTGTTCTGCACGAACAGGTAGAAGAAAAGTCCGTGGAACGCCCCCATCACTCCCGCCACCAGCCAGCGCGCGCCGGCCTGCGGCAACAGCAGCGCCTCCACCGCCAGGTACGCCACTGTGAGCGCCGCCGCGGCTTCGACAAATCGCGGCGCAGGCTGCCACGCCATGTGCGGCACGATCAGGACGGCCGCTGTTTGTCCGGCCAGAAACATCGCCGCCAGCGCGAGCAGTTCCTTTCGGCCCCGCGCCGCAAGCACCAGAGCAATCAGAAACAGCACCTGCGCCACGCCGCTCAGGGCGCGCACGAACCCGGCGCCGGACTGCGTCACCGCGATTTCGGCCGGCGTGGGCGGGCGGAAGCGGAGCGTGGTGCGGGTGAAAGTGAGATCGAAAATGCCCTGGTCCTCTTTGGCGCCGAGATGCGCGCGCAACAGGTGGACATGATTCGGAACCGTGATGCTGGGAAAGGTGCACTCCACACCGAGTTGTTCCACTGGCGCGGCGAATTCGTAATCGGCGGTGCAGATGTAGGAATCGCGTGCCGCTTCGGGGGCGCACTGGCTGCGTAACAATCGCGCCTCGCGGCCGGCGCTGAAGAAGCGAATGTGCTGCAACAGGGCGTGCTCGGGAGACTGCACGTGGGAGACCTCGTAAAGCGGCATTCGCAGTTCGTAATGCGCCTGGGCGCCGGCGATGGCAATGTCACCGGTGCTCATGCTGACTACATGCGCGGCCGCCGGGAGCGCCGCCAGCAGCAGCCACCAGCGGCACATCATATCGCGGGCACGCTTAAACGAGCCTTACGGATTCGCAGATAGAGGATCCGCACCAGGGCCAGAATGGGAACCGAAAGAAAAGTCCCTGCAATGCCCGCAACCTCCGCGCCGGCGAAGACGCCGAACAGGATCAGCAAGGGATGCAACTCCACCCCACGGCCCATGAGGTGTGGAGAAAGAATGTAATCCTGGAACACGCGGTACAGTGCCAGAAAAATAAGAACGGCAATCATGTTCGCTTTGGCGACCAGAGCCACCACGGAAATGATCACCGTGGCGCTCAAAGGCCCGGCGATGGGGACGAACTCCAGCATTCCGCCGATGGCCGCGAGCAACACAACGTAGGGCAGGCCCAGGATGGTAAAGAAAATGGAGTAGGCCGTAAAGGCTGCGAGTGCCAGCGCAAAAAGCGCCCGCATGTAATGAGCCAGCAGCAGGTGGATATCCGCCATGACATCGTCGAGAAGGGCGCGGCGGGGCGCATCCGGCACCATATCGATGATGTGCTGCCGGATGGCTCCGGCGTCCTTCAGGAAAAAGAACGCCAGAATCGGGATGAGCACCACGTAAATCAGCCCGCTGGCGACCGTCACGAACTTCACACCGGCCGACGCCACCTCTGACACGATATCGCTGGAATGCTCCGCGAACGAGCCGCCGATCCTGTCCACGATCTGGGCCTTCAAACGATTGATGGTCGGCGACGCATCGGGGCTCGGCGTTTTCAATCCCCCGATCATGGCCGGAAGACGGGTATTCAGATCCTTGGCTTGCGCCACCGCCACCGAACCCAACTGGATTCCGGCAAAGACCGCCGCGGCAACGACGAGTATATAAGCCATGGCCAGCGCGGGCGTTCTGGTTTTACTGGAAGGCAGGAGCCGGTCCAGCAGATTGACCAGCGGCGAAAGCAGGTACGCGAACATCAGCGCCAGAACAAAAATGAAGAGCGTCGCGCGGACCTGATAGACGAATGCGAGCAGAAGGAGCACCAGCACGGCGGTCCAGGTGTAGCTTGCGGCGCGGCGATCGAATCCGAGCATGAGAGCTTTCAGCTTACGTTATCAGCTTACAGCAGCGGACCATCCTGGCTATGGCTTTTTCTCACGCTGCCGGCGCCGGGCGGGCGGGAAGCTTCTCTATCCGCACGCGCGCAATTCTGTTCCGCTCCATTTCCAGTACGGTGAAACGGCGCCCGCCGTATTCCACCGATCCCCCCACTTGCGGAATTTCCCCCAGGCGGAACAGCAAAAAGCCGGCCAGCGTTTCGAAGCCGCCAGCCGTGGGAATCTCGATTCCGAACTCGCTTTCCAATTCGAGAATGCGGGTGGCGCCGTCGAGTTCCACCAGGTTGGTCTCGGCGGCGGGACGCGCGAGCTTTTCGTCGTGCTCGTCTTCGATCCGCCCTACAAGTTGCTCCAGCACATCCTCCACCGTCAGCATCCCGGCGATGGTGCCGAACTCATCTACGACCATGGCCATGTGCGAGCGGCCCTGGCGAAACTCTTCGAGCATCTGGGAAAGCGGCTTCGTTTCCGGCACCACGGTGAGCGGGCGCAGCAAGCGGGCAATGCGGAAGGCGCGGCTGGGGTGTCCGGTGCGGATGGCGTGCCGCCGCTCTTCCCAGACCGGCAGCAGATCCTTATAGTGTAGAATCCCGATGATTTTTTGCGGGTCGCCGTCGTAGACCGGAAGCCGCGAGTGCTGTACGCGAATCATGGTGCGCAGCACATCATCCAGCGAGGCGTCCGCGTCAATGGAGACGATATCGTTGCGTGGAAGCATGACTTCGCGCACCGAGATGTTGTCCAGGTCGAGCACCCGGTGGATCATGTCCTCCTGCGCTTCAGGCAAATACCCCAACCCCCGGCTGGAACTTACGATCAGCTTCAATTCTTCGGCGGAATGGCCGCCCGCATGGCCGGGGCGAAGATGCAGCGCCCGTGTGATGGCGCCGGCCGACCGCTCGATGATGACCACGAAAGGCCCCGACAACCGGTAAAACAGCAGCAGAAGCGGCGCTACCAGCGCAGCCAGACGATCCGATTTGGCGATGGCTATGTTCTTCGGAACTACCTCGCCGATCACCACGTGAAAGTAACTGATCACCAGGAACGAAACCACGAAACAGGCGCCGTGCAGCACACTCGCAACCAGCGGCGTTTGCCGCGGGTGGAACAGGCTGAGCAGAACCTGGTAGAGCGCATCCTCCCCGGCCCATCCGAGTCCCAGACTGGCCAGCGTAACTCCCACCTGCGTGACGGAGAGCAGACGCCCGGGATTGGCCAGAAGATTCAGGGCTGCTTGCGCGCCGGCCTGGCCTTCTTCCGCCATCTGTCGAAGACGCGAATGGCGGACCGAAAGGAGCGCCACCTCGGCGCCGGCAAAAAATCCATTCACCGCGATCAGCAACACGACCAGAAGAATGCGCAGTGGTGAGTAGGTCACAGTTCCCGAAATAATTCTATCGGAGATTGATAACCAAAACGAGGCTGGATCGTCAATTCAAATAACCAACTAACTCCGTTACGTAGGGGGGCGTCACCTAATGTATCCCAGGTGGCGCCCCATTTCATTTCTGTAGATTGTATTGCAAAAATCCCACGCTGTACAGGGTTTTATCCCGAAACCGGCCGCTGTTCCAAAACGCACATCGAAATCCCGGTATCATTGGATTTGATTCCTCCAGATGAATCCATCCACAATCGGGCGCGTTGTTAAGTACGTAAATGTTGCCATCGGGCTGGCGCTCGCGATCGCGCTGGCCGGGGTTTACTGGTTCGTATGGCGGCCCCTGCCGCAGCGAAGCGGCGAGATCGCCTGCGACGTGGCCGTTGGGGTGGCAGTATCTTTCGATAAGCTGGGAGAGCCGCATATCCGTGCCGCCAACCTGGAAGACGCGCTGTTCGCGCAAGGCTACGTGACCGCGCAGGATCGTCTGTGGCAAATGGATGCCTTACGGCGGTACTCGGGCGGCGACCTGGCGGAAATCCTGGGACCCGGCTTTTTGGAATCCGACAAGGAATCGCGCCGCTTGCGCCTGCGGCGGATCGCCGAGCAGGCTTATCTCCAGCTTCCACCGGGCGATCTGGCGGCGTTCGCGGCATACACCCGCGGAGTCAATGCGTTTATTTCATCACATCTGGACAATCTGCCCCTGGAGTTCACCTTGCTTCACTACCAGCCGCGGCCGTGGAGCGTTATCGATTCGCTATTGATCTGCGTGCACATGTTTCGCGACCTCACCACCACGTTTCGTAACGACCTCATTAAGAGCAGCATGCTGGCGGAAGGCGATGCGGCCAAGGTGAATTTCCTGTTCCCTCTGCGTGCCGGATGGGAGGTGCAGCCGGGCTCCAACGCGTGGGTCATTGCGGGCAGCCACACCGCCTCGGGCAAGCCGCTGCTCTCCAATGACATGCATCTGGAGTATTCGCTGCCGGGCATCTGGTACATGGCGCATCTGGAAGCGCCCGGTCTGAATGTTGCAGGTGTGTCGCTGCCTGGCGCGCCCGGAATTACCGTGGGACATAACCAGCACATCGCATGGGGCATTACCAATCTCCAGTTCGATGTGCAGGACCTGTATATAGAGAAGTTCGATGAGCGGACCGGCCGGTATCTTTTCCGCGGGCAGGTGGAACAGGCGCAGACGGAGCGCGAGTTGATCCAGGTGAAGGGTCAGAGACCGGTCGAACTGGTTACTTTCATTACGCGCCATGGCCCCATCCTGGTGTCTGAGAACGGCCGCTACCTGGCGCTCCGGTGGACCCTCGCAGAGCCCGGCGTGGTGCAATACCCGATTCTGGATATCGACCGCGCGCAGGACTGGGGCCAGTTTACCGCTGCTCTGTCGCGCTGGGGCGGGCCGGGGTCCAATTTCGTTTATGCCGATGTGGACGGTAACATTGGTTACCACGTGGCAGGCAAACTGCCCAAGCGCAGAGGCTTTTCCGGCGACGTGCCGGAGGACGGCTCTTCGGGCCAGTTCGAATGGGACGGCCTCATTCCATTTGAACAATTGCCGGCGGCATTCAACCCGCCCAGCGGAATCATCGCCACCTCCAACCAGAATCCCTTTCCCGCGAATTTTCCCTATCCGGTGAACGGCAACTTCGCGCCGCCCGATCGTTCCACCGAGGCGAGCTTCCTGCTTTCCGCTCGCAATGGATGGCGGGCCGAAGATATGCTGGCGGTGCAAAAGGACGTCTATTCGGCATTTGGCAAGTTTTTAGCGGGACAACTGATTGCGGCTTGTGAGAAGCGCCACTTGCGGAATCCCACCCTGGATACCGCGTCCGCTCTTCTGAAAGCTTGGAACGGGCAGATGGAGAAGAACCAGGCGGCCCCCTTCCTCATCACCCTGGCGTTCCAACACGTGCGAAGTTCCATTGCTGAAAACGCAGCTCCGGGAAAGGGTTCGGAGTACCAGTCCGCCATGGCTCCCGCGGTGATCGAAAAACTGCTCACGCAGCGGCCCGACGGCTGGTTTCGCGACTATGACGATATGCTGGTGCGGGCTTTCCTGGATGCGCTGGAAGAAGGCAATCGCATGCAGGGCCGCGACATGAAACGATGGCGGTACGGGGCCTTTCTCAATCTGACCATCAAGAACCCCGTCATCCATAACGTGCCGTGGGTGGGCCGGTATTTCGATCTCGGACCGGTTCCCATGAGCGGGTCGCCGACCACGGTGAAACAAACGTCACTCGCGGTGGCGCCTTCCATGCGTATGAATGCGGACCCCGGCAATTGGGAACACTCGCTGCTGAATATTCAGATTGGCCAATCCGGGCAGATCCTGTCGGGCCATTATCGTGACCAGTGGGATGCCTACTACGTGGGCCGCAGTTATCCCATGCAGTACCGCAACGTAGACGCGACCAGCACCTTGCAGTTCCGGCCGAAGTAAGCAATAAATCCGGATTTTCTTAGTCGCGGGAGCCCAGAATGCCGCCGAGAGTGTCCAAGGCGGTGTGCTCGTCGCGCTGGGCACCTTGCGGGACCAACTCGCGGCGCAGGCGCTCGATGGTCATGCTCTGCACCACCACGTGGCCGGGACCGGTGAGGGTGGCCAGGAACAGTCCTTCCCCGCCGAAGAGTGCCGTCTTAACGCCACCGACGAATTGAAAATCGTAGTCCACCGATTCGTCGAAGGCCACAATGCATCCGGCATCCACCTGCAACACCTGGCCCTGCTGCAAATCGAAATTGATGAAGTCGCCGCCGGCGTGGATGAACGTGGCGCCAGGCCCGGTGAACTTTTCCAGGATGAAACCCTCGCCACCGAAGAAGCCCGCGCCCAGCTTCTTCACCAGCGCGACGCTGTACTGCACGCTGGATTGAGCGAACAGAAAGGCATCGCGCTGCGCCAGGACGGAGCGGCCCGGGGGCAGATCGAAGGCCTGAATCTTGCCCGGATAGTGGCCGGCAAAGCCCACCTCGCCGGGGCTGTCGGCACGGAAATAGGTGACGAAGAGAGATTCACCGGTGACTGCGCGGCGGAAGGCGCCCATCACTTTTTCGCCGAGACTGTTGCCGGTCATGCGCGTGTCCCATTGGACATTGGCGGTCTTATAGACCATGCGGCCGGCATCGGCATACACTTCCTGCCCGGGTTTCAGGCGGAGGCGCGCAATCTGGAGATTGCTCCCTTCGATGCTGTAATCCAGAGGCTCGACGATGGGCGCCACGGCGGCGGCCGCCGTCCCCATCTGCTGCCCACAGTTGTTACAGAAACGCGCACCCGCGGCGACTTGCGATCCACAGTTCGTACAAAAGGCCATGGACCGGATTTTATCGCACCGCCTTGCGTGGGAGAATCGAAAGTGTCCACTATGCGCCGCTACCGGCCGGTTTCGGTTCTACTGGCGGCGTGCCTGGCCGCGCCGGCCTGGCCGCACCAACCGGGCGGCGGCTGCGGGAGCAGCCGGGAGACGCTGAACGAATCGCTCTTCCACCACCGGCAGACTGTGCGCGCACGGCGTGCGCAGGGACGCGTCGCGATACCGTCGCCGGCCAATTCCGATGCGGGCAACATCGCCGTCATGCAGGCCGTGGACGGCGTGGTGGAGCCGCAGAATCAATTTAACCTGGCCGGCTCGACGCTGATATTCACGCCGGTACCCGGCGCCGCGACCCAATACCGATACGCTCTCACGCAGCAGCTCAATTACAACCCGGCGGTGTCGAGCCCGCTGGCCGCGTTGGGCGATGACGATAGCCGCCTGATTCCGCTGCCCTTCACCTTCCCATTTTTCGGCGCAGGCTACGACGGGGTGTACGTGAACTCCGACGGCAATCTCACATTCACAGCGGGCGACAGCGCGTCCACGGCGCGATCTCTAGGACGCATGACGGCCGGCCCTCCTCGCATCGCGCCGCTGTTCGACGATCTCAACCCCGCGCAGACGGCGGGCGGCGTGCAAGTGCTGACGACTGCCACGGCCGTGGTGGTGAGCTGGGTGAAGGTTCCGGAGTACGCGAGTTTCGGAACGGGCGCGTTACAGACCTTTCAGGTTTGGCTCTACCCGGACGGCCGCATCCAGTTCTCGTATGCGTCCGTCAATCCTACGTCGGCCGTAGTGGGAATTTCTCCCGGCAATTTGCAGCCGGGCACGGCGCTGGTGGACTTTCTAACCGATGCAAGCGCGGCCTACACCGCGACCGTGGCCGAGATCTTCGGCAACACCCTCACGCTGGACGTGGTGACCATCGCGCAGCAGTTTTACCAAACCCATGAGGACGCGTACGACTACCTGGCGATCTACAACAACATGGGAATCGCGGCTTCGGGTGAAGGCACCGTGGCGTACGAAGAGACCTTGCGCAGCAGCGGCAGCGGGTACGGCGTGCCGCAACAGGATGCCGGGCAGCAGTTCGGGTCGGCGGCCAGACTGCAAGCCGTGCTCAACCTGGGGCCGCTGAGCCAGTACCCGGCCGATCCGAATGCGCTGGTCCCGGCGCGCGCGCCACAAGCCGATACACCGCTCACCATCCTGACGCACGAGGCCGGCCACTTATTTCTGGCCTTCGCCAGCATCAGGAGCGGCACAGGCCTGCCGATGCTCGGCTTTCAACTGGCGCACTGGAGCTTTCTGTTCGACTCGGAAGCTTCCGTCATGGAGGGCGAGCGGATCGCCGACCGCGGCAGCAGCACCAGGCCCGAGTTCCTGACCACCGACATCACGCAGGCCTATTCGCCCCTGGATCAGTACCTGATGGGCTTTCGCTCCGCGTCCGAGGCGCGGGACGTGTTTCTGGTGAACAACCCTTCGCCGAACTACGCGGCCGCGCAACATCAGCTCACCGGCGTTGGCTTCGACGGCACGCGCCAGAACATAAGCGTGAACGACGTGATCGCCGCGGAGGGCCGGCGCACACCGGATTCCACCGTGGCGCAGCGGCACTTCCGTTTCGCCTTCATCCTGGTAGTGGCGCAAGGCACGCAGCCTTCGGCGTCGGACCTTTCGCAGGTGGACACATACCGGCAGCAGTTCGAGACGTTTTACGCCGGCGCGTCATCCGGCCGCGGTGTCGCCGACACCGCGCTACGGCGCAGTATGGAACTTTCGCTTTCGCCCGCCGGCGGCGCCGTGGTGGGCCGCACCGCGCGCGCTACCCTCACGGTGGCAACTCCGCCGGCAGCCGACGTGACGGTGCAACTCAGCGCGCCCGAGGGCCATGCGGAGTTCCCCGCCAGTGTGACGATTCCCGCGGGATCGGCGAGCGTGACATTCTCCTTCAACGGCATCAGGACCGGCGTGGAGGAAGTGCAGGCCACGCCCTCCGATGCGGCGTACGAAACGGCGTTCGCGCGCGTGCAGGTGTCGGACAGCTCCAATTTGCAGTTGGTACAGATGCCCGGCCAGGCAACGGTGAGGCTGACGGACGCCAACAATCTACCGTACCCCGGCGCCGGTATTGTAGCCACGCCGTCGCTGGATGGGACCGTGGTGCCTTCGGAGGCGTTCACCGATGCGCAGGGCGTGGCGAGCTTTCGGTGGATCCCCGGGCCCGCTCCCGTCAATTCCCTGAATCTGGCAGTGGACGGACAGCCCGCCGCAAGCATCACCTTGCGCGCCGGCAGCGCCGTGCCGGCGATCGCTTCGGCGGTCAATGCAGCGTCGATGGCGGCGGGCATAGCTCCGGGTTCCCTGGCGCTCATCACCGGCAGCAATCTGACCGGAGCCGCCGTAAAGCTGGGCGCCACCACAATCGCGCCGCTAACGGCGAGCGCTTCCCGGATCCTTTTTCTCGTGCCGTCCGATATGACTTTGGGGACCACGACCCTGACCGTGGGTCAGGCTGTCGCCCCGGTAAGCATCGCCGCCGCGGCTCCGGGCATCTTTGCCGGCGGTGTCGTGCAGGTCGCCGGTTATCTGGAAATCTACAGCACGGGCCTCGGCGTTACGGGCGCGATTCCCACCGTCTTCATCGGCGCCACGCCGGTGCAACCATCGTATAGCGGGCAGGCCCCCGGACTCGCGGGCGTCAACCAGGTGAATGTGCAGATTCCCGCCGGAGTGGCGCGCGGCTTGCAGCCGGTGGTACTCTCGGTCGATTCCGTTCCCAGCAATTCCGTTAACATCATGGTGCAATAATGCTTTCCTGGCTTTTTTCCGATCCGCTACCCGCCGGCACGCCGGCGCCCGACTTTTCTCTACAGGACGATTCCGGAAAGACTGTCACGCTTTCCAAATTGCGCGGCAAGAACGTCGTGCTGGTCTTTTATCCCGGCGACGATACACCGGGCTGCACCAAACAACTCTGCGAATTCCGCGATGACTGGAAAGACGTGAAAGCTCGCGGCGTGGAGGTGTTCGGCGTCAATCCGCAGAATGCGCGGGCCCATCAGAAATTCCGCCAGAAATTCAATTTTCCGTTTCCGCTGCTGGTGGATTCCGGCCAGAAGGTGGCGGGGCTCTACAACGCCAATGGCATTATTGTGAAGAGGACGGTCTACCTGATCGGTCCCGACGGCAAGATCCGCTTTGGCAAGCGCGGGAAGCCGGTGCCTTCGGAAGTACTGGCGCAAGCCAAATGACAGCCGGAGAAGCAAGATGACGCACGGCGGCACTGGGCCTAACCGACAGCGCAATACGTTCCGGAACCTAATGCATCGCTGGTGACCGGCAGTACCATGGGACAGACCATGGGTACAACACGAATTCTGGCGATCCACGCCCATCCTGACGATGTGGAAATCCTGGCCGGCGGAACCGTGGCGCTGCTGGCCGGCTTGGGCCACGCCATCACCATCGCCACGTTCACCGCGGGGGACTGTGGGTCGCGGGAACTCGGGCCGGAAGAGATTGCCGCCGTCCGCGGGAAAGAGGCGGCCCGTTCGGCGGCGCGGATTGGCGCTGCCTACGTCTGCCTGGGGATGCGCGACCTGGCGATTTTCAACGACGACCCGTCGCGCCGCCGGGTGGTGGAGGTGTTGCGCCAGACCCGGCCTCAACTGGTGCTGACCTCGTCCCCGGTGGATTACCTGTGCGATCACGAAGCGGCGAGCGCGCTGGTCCGCGACGCCTGCTTCGCCGCTCCGGCACCGAACTACCATACCGGCGCGGCGGATCCGGCGCCCCCTTTGGACGCGGTCCCGCACCTGTATTGGATGGACCCTGTGGGCGGAGGAGACCGCGAGGGACATCCGGTCGCGCCGGATTTCGTGGTCAACGTGGCGGAGACGTTCGCGCGTAAGCGAGAGATGCTCTCCGAACATGCCAGCCAGCGGGTGTGGCTGCGGCAGCATCACGGCACGGACGATTATCTGGACACCATGGAACGCTGGACGCGGGAGCGCGGCAGACAAGCGGGATTCCCGTACGGCGAAGGATTCCGCCAGTATCGCGGGCACCCCTATCCGCAAACTCCGCTGCTCCAGGAACTGCTCGGCGGCGTGGTGGGCGGCGGTTAGCGCAAGCGCCACCGGCCATCGCGGAACTCGGCTGTGTCTTCGCTCCACGTGCCGAACTTCGAAGCCATCTGGCCTCCGTCTACGAACAGAGTGGCTCCGGAAATATATGAAGCCAGACCGGAGGCCAGGAAAACGCTGGCCTGCGCGACCTCGTCCGGTTCGCCGCCGCGCCCCAGCGGAACCTGCCGGAAATAGTTCCGCAGAATCTCGGGATTCGAAAAATGACTCTCGGTGAGACGGGTCCGGATCAGCCCCGGACAGACGGCGTTCACGCGGATCTGGTAAGGGCCCAATTCGTTCGCGGCGGTGTGCACCAGGCCCAGCAACCCGGCTTTACTGGCGTTGTACGCGGCAAGGCGCGCTTCACCGTCGTAGGAATTGGTGGAGGCAGTGAGCACGATCGCGCCGCCGCGCCGCGCCCGCATCAGTCGCGCCGCCGATTGCATGGAGTGAAACGCGCCGGACAGGTTCACCGATACGATACGGTCCCACTCTTCCGCCGTGTGCTCGCAGAATTCCGCTTCCGATGCCGTCCCCGCATTGGCGATCAGGATGTCGGGCGTGCCGGCCGCGCGGAAGGCGGCGTCCAGCGACTCGCGACGGGTGACGTCTGCGGGGTAGGCTTCGGCGCCAATCCGCCGCGCGGCGTCGCCGGGGTTCTCGCGCTCCAGATCGAAGATGCACACCGAAGCGCCGTGCGCGGCCAGCAGCCGGGCAGTTGCGAACCCAATGCCATTGGCCCCGCCGGTGACCACCGCGCGTTTCCCTTTGAGACCGAAATTCAGATCCGGCATATGCTTGAGAAAATACCACTTTCGGTGTGACACAATGACCTAATCGGTCAGCCATGCGTTTGCCACGGGTGTATCCCATTCTCGACACGGAAGCCTTGTCCCGGCGGGGAATTTCGCTCGCCACTGCGGCGGCGGCGTTCCTGGACGGCGGGGCGGGCATCCTGCAGATCCGCCACAAAGGCCATTGGGGGCGCGATGTGTTTGATTCGGCCCGGCAGGTCGCGCGACTGTGCGCGGAAGCCGGCGCCGGCCTGATCGTCAACGATCGCGCCGATTTCGCCCTGCTGCTGGGGGCCGGGCTGCACGTGGGCCAGGACGATCTTTCGCCGCGCGACGCGCGCCAACTGATGGGGCCGGACGCCGTGGTCGGCTTTTCCAGCCACAACGTCAGTCAACTGTGCGCGGCCGGTGGCGAGCCCGTGGATTACGTGGCGCTCGGCCCGGTCTTCGCCACCGGGTCCAAACAGAATCCCGATCCGCTGGTTGGCGTCGAGGAGTTGCAGCGCTGTCGCGCCCTGGTGGAAAAGCCGTTGGTGGCCATTGGCGGCATTACTTTGGAGAACGCTCTCGATGTCCTCAGGGCCGGCGCCGATTCGGTGGCCGTGATCGCCGGCCTGCTTCCCGACGCCGCTACGGCCCAATCCCTGCGGGAAAGAATGGAACAATGGCAACAACTCGTACAGACGCTCTAGTCAAAGGCCTCGGGCTGATCGATTCGACCACGCTGGTGATGGGCTCGATGATCGGATCCGGGGTCTTTATCGTGGCGGCGGATATTTCCCGGCAGGTGCAATCGCCGGGCCTGATGATCATGACGTGGGTGGTGACCGCGGCGCTCACGCTCATCGCCGCGCTCAGCTACGGAGAACTGGCGGCGGCCATGCCGCACGCCGGCGGTCAATACGTTTACCTGCGCGAAGCCTTCGGTCCTCTTTACGGCTTCCTGTACGGGTGGACGCTGTTCATGGTGATCCAGACCGGCACCATCGCCGCGGTGGCCGTGGCCTTCGCGAAATATGCCGGCGTGTTCGTGCCGTGGATTTCAGCGGAAAACTACCTGGTGGGCAGCGGCCGGATCGGTCTCACCACGCAGCAACTGCTGGCCATTGCGATCATTGTGGTGCTGAGCGCGTTGAATACGCGCGGCATCCGCACAGGGGCCGCGGTGCAAAACACTTTCACCTTCGCCAAGATCGCGGCACTCGCCGGATTGATCGGGTGCGGCTTCCTGATGGGCCGCAATCCGGCGGCCGTGGCCAGCAACTTCACCCATTTCTGGCGCGATTCCTCCTGGAGTTTCACCAGCGTGCGGCTGGTGGGCGTGGCCATGGTGGGTTCGCTGTTCTCTTCCGACGCCTGGAACAACGTCACTTTCACGGCAGGCGAAGTGCGCAATCCGCGGCGGAACCTGCCGCTTTCGCTGGGGCTGGGAGTGCTCATCGTTTCGGCGCTGTATATCCTCGCCAACCTGACCTATCTGAATGTGCTGACCTTTCCCGAAATTCAGCATGCGGCGGAAGATCGCGTGGCCACCGCGGCGGCAGCACGCATGTTCGGACCGGTGGCCGTGCAACTGATGGCCGCGGCCATCATGATCTCCACCTTCGGGTGCGCCAACGGCCTGATCCTCTCCGGCGCGCGCGTCTACTACGCCATGGCCAAAGATAAGCTGTTCTTCCGGCGCGCCGGCGTATTGGATCCCAAGACCCACGCGCCAAATTTTTCCATCCTGACGCAGTGCATCTGGGCGGTGCTGCTGTGTCTGAGCGGCAGCTATAACGATCTGCTCGACTACGTGATCTTTGCCGTGCTACTCTTCTACATTCTGACCATCGCCGGGCTCTTTGTGCTGCGTCGCACCCGGCCGGACATGGAGCGGCCATACAAAGCAATTGGCTATCCCGTTCTTCCGGCCGCGTATATGCTGTCCGCCGGTCTGATCGAGATCTTCCTGTTGATCTACAAACCTAACTTCACCTGGCCGGGCCTCATCATCGTGCTGCTGGGCGTGCCGGTCTATTTCATCTGGGGGAACAGGAACGCATGAACCTTTTTGAAAAGAAGTCTCTGGAACGGATCATCGCCGAATCCGAAGGCGGCAAACATCATTTGAAGCGCACCCTGGGACCGGTCAACCTGGTGGCGCTCGGCATCGGAGCCATTATCGGCGCCGGCCTGTTTTCCCTCACCGGAATCGCAGCGGCGGATCATGCCGGCCCGGCGGTGGTGCTGTCGTTTGTGGTGGCGGCCATCGGCTGCGCCTTCGCCGGCATGTGCTACAGCGAATTCTCCACCATGATCCCCATCGCCGGCAGCGCGTACACCTATGCGTACGCCACCATGGGCGAACTGCTGGCGTGGATCATCGGATGGGACCTGGTGATCGAATACGCCATCGGCGCGGCTACGGTGTCGGTAAGCTGGTCGAGCTACGTGGCCAGGCTGCTGCACAAGTTCGGCGTGGAATTGCCGCGGGCGCTGACGCACTGTCCCTGGGACGAACAGGCGGGCCTGATCAACCTGCCAGCGGTGTTCATCGTCGTGGCCATCTCGTGCCTGCTGATCATCGGGATTTCGGAATCGGCAAGGGTCAATGCCGTGATCGTGCTGGTGAAGGTGACGATCGTGGTGATCGTGATCTTCGTAGGCTATTCGTATGTGAAGCCGGAAAACTACGTGCCGTTCATTCCGCCCAACACCGGCGTCATGGGCGAATTCGGTTGGAGCGGCATCCTGCGAGCCGCCGGGGTGATCTTCTTCGCCTATATCGGCTTCGACGCCGTATCCACCGCCGCGCAGGAAGCCAAACGCCCGCAGCGCGATATGCCCATCGGCATCATCGGATCGCTGGCGGTCTGCACCGTGCTGTACATCGCGTTTTCGCGTGTGCTCACCGGCATGGTGCCGTATCGCACGTTCCATGGCGATGCTGCGCCCGTGGCGACGGTCATCGCGCTCTTCCCTTCGACTACGTTGCAGACGGCAATCTACATAGGCATTATCGCGGGGTACAGCTCCGTGATTCTGGTAATGCTGCTGGGCCAATCGCGCGTGTTCTATTCGATGGCGCGCGACGGACTGCTGCCGCAGGTCTTCTCGTTTATCCATCCCAAATTCCAGACGCCGAGCCGTTCCAACCTGATCGTGATGCTATTCACGGCCACGCTCGGCGGCTTCATCCCGATCTCCAACCTGAGCCACTTCACGAGCATCGGCACGCTGCTGGCGTTTGTGATTGTGTGTATCGGAATCATCGTCATGCGGAAGACCAATCCCGACGCGCCGCGGCCTTACCGGACTCCGCTGGTGCCCCTGGTGCCGATTCTTGGCGTGCTGGTCTGCTTCGCCATGATGGCGTTTTTAGACAGCATGACCTGGGTCCGCCTGGGTGGATGGCTGGCGATCGGGTTGGCGATATACTTCGGCTATAGCCGCCACCACAGCCATCTGCGGCTGGCGGTGAAGGCGGAAGCAGTGAAAGCACAAAAGGCCCCTTGAGACGCTGGCTCCATTTCCTGGTAGTGGGCGCCGCGCTGGCGCAGCAAGCGCAAAATCCTTCACCGATGGTGGAGCACGCGCGGGCGCATCCACGGCTGAAAGAACAAACCCCGCCCGGCCGGCGCGAAAAAATGGAATTGGGCGAACTGTTCCTTCCGCCCGGTGTGAAGGCCGGCAGGCATTCGACAGTCCTGTTCTTCTTCCATGGCGGCACGTGGCTGCCGGAACTGGCGGGCGCGCGCAATCAGACGGCGGTCGTGGCGGTGCAGGCCGGCTCGGGGTCGGGCTCTTACAGCCGCCTGTTCGAAGATCCCAAGCGGTTTCCGGAGTTGCTCAGCGAGGCCGAGCACAAAGCCCACTTCCGGTTCGCCCGCGTGCTGCTGGGCGGCTGGAGCGCGGGATGCGGCGCCATACGGCAGATCCTGCAGGACCCGGCGGCGTATAAACGCGTCAACGGAGCGCTGATGATCGACGGCATCCACACCGATTACGAGGGTGACAAGCCGGGACCGCTCGAGTCGAAAATCGGCACGGGCAATCTGGAAGTATGGGTGAAACTGGGGCGGGATGCCATGGCCGGACGCAAGCGCGCGATCGTGACCCACTCGGAGATTTTCCCCGGCACATTCGCCAGCACCACAGAGACGGCCGACTATCTGGCGGAACAGCTCAAACTGAGAGTGCGCCCGGTAGTGAAGTGGGGACCCATGGGCACGCAGGAGATCAGCCTCGCCTCCGCGGGACGCTTTCTGATGATCGGCTTTGCCGGAAATTCCGCGCCGGATCATGTGGATCAATTGCACTCCCTGCCGGTATTCCTGAAATGGCTGAAGTAGAATCGATGGCACGCACCGATTCCTTCTTCCTTAGCCAAGGCTTCGCCTTGATATCCCTGCGGGATATGGGAGTCGAGGAAGTCAGGAGTCAGGAGTCAGAATAGCTGCGGTGTACGCGTTCAGGAGCCGGCTGACTTCCTCCAGCAAGGAAGCTAGTCGTTCGGTATCGCCGTATCCAAGGTCCTTGGCGAGGATCAGAAAGTAGCGGCATTCCTCGACCGATCCCTCCGCGATATTCATGAATCGTGCCTTCTCAGCTTTGCTGCGACGACGGAAACCCTCGGCGATGTTGGCCGGTATGGACACCGACGCGCGGCGCATCTGCGAGACAGCCCGTATGTCTCCTGCTTGGGGAAGGCCGCGGTGAAGGCGTATACTCCCAGGACAAACTGGTGAGCTTTCTGCCACACCAGCAGATCCTGAAACGTCCGCGCTGGTTTGGAAAGGGCCATAGATCGGGGGGCGTTCACGGCGGTATGCTCCTGGTATCTCACCACACAGGAGTGTGCCATGAACGCCTTCGTCGAGCATCACAAGGATAACATCCAGTTCGGGTATCGGTGTTTCGGCCGTCTCTTACTGAATGGATTAATCCAACCCTTCCAACAGCCCGAGCGTGTGCTGGGCTTCTTCAACACCTATCGCGATGGGAAACGAGTGACCAGGAAGACCCTGACGGAAATCGCCGATCAGTTTCAGTATTGGGCCAAGAACCGATCCGAGAAGTGGGGCGCTCCGATTCTCGATCCTCCCGACGGCTCTGGTGACGACAGTCGGCGCGACAAGTTTCTGGACCCCTCCTTCCAAAATGCCAAACCCGACCAGGTGGTGGCAATCGTGAAAGCGCGGGAACCGGCTCGCATTCTGGTGGCCATCGGAGACAAGGACAACGACAGCCCTCTCTGGAATTCATGCAACGCTGGTGAATCAATTTAACTTCTATCTGAACGACAAGTGTTGGGGCCGCATGTTTGTCCGCATGTGTCCCTACTTTCCTTTCTCCGCCCGGGTGTGCCTGAACCAACACCATTGGCTGGCGATTCGTATGCGGGAAGAAGGCATCGAATTTCAGCAGTGTACCAACGCGTTCCTGAAGTGCGGCAACCCTGCGCGCCTGCAAGAACTCGCCGCGGGCAACTGCGGAAACTGGCCGAGCCCACGGTCCTTCCCAGTGGAAAGCGGATTCCGGGCCTCAAGATCGATCACCCACGCCAACTGGCGGTGATGCATTCCCTCGTGCGCTTCGCCAACATTGCCGGCGGCGGCACCTTTACCACTGCCGACCTCTACGCCCCAGCCCTCGATGCTCTCGGCCAGACCGAAGCGCAGTACTCCTGGGCCTCGTTCCGCTATGACCTTTCCAAACTGCGCGCCAAGGGCCTGGTCGAGAAAGTCCCCCGCTCCCGCCGTTATCGGCTGATCGGTAGGGGCTATTCCCTCTGCCTGGTCTTCCTCAAGCTCTTCGAAAGGGTCTACGCACCTCTTAGCGCCGGCTTGCTGGCGCCATTCCGCGGCGACCGCATGCTCGCCGACGAGAAACGATGCCAGCTCGATCGCTTGTACCAACACGTCGACAGTCTGGACGCACTCTTGCGGGATGTCGGTCTCAGGATCGCCGCATGATTCGACCCAACGGGAACAAAATTCCCGTTGGCGCCCTTATAACGGGAACTAAGGACGCACAGGGGAAGCCAGTTCGTCGAGGTTCACAGCCTGGACGCCGCGGACCGAAGCGGCGATGAGGCGGACCTGCTCCACTTCCCAAGGATTGGAGACGGAGCCGGTGATGCGGACGGCGTGTTCTTTCGCCGCCACTTCCACCTCCATGTGGGCGGTGGCTTGGTTGAAAGCCAGTTCCGTGCGCACGCGGCTGGCCAGCGCCAGGTCGTCCATGGATGCCTGCCATGCGGGAGTCACTTCGAAGGACTTTCGCCGTGCGAGGGTCGCCACGGTGTGGCACGCGCCGGCAATATCGATGGATTCCAGGTTGAGGACCACGTCGTAGTTCGCGGGATCGGACCAATCGATTCCGTACAGGTACTGGGTCCACTTCCGGCGGTCCTGGTCCGCGCGGGCGATGTAGTCGAGAGCCTCATCCGCGGTCAGCTTGAGACGGTCCTGCGCCAGTTTGACGCGGAACCCGGTAGGCGCGACGATCCGCACGCGTAGAAGAGGCGGTCCACCCTGGAGCAGCAGGTGGCCGGCGTTGCCGTGGTATACGGCGTTGCCGGTCCTCACTTCTTCGATCAGCGCCGCCTGAATCAGCACCAGGTACAGGTACTTCCTGTGCTGGAGCCATTCGATCAGCGTGGGCGGCTTATCGAGGGCGGCGCGCAGTTCCTCCTGGGATACGCCATGAGCGGCGGCCCGCTCCACGATGACCTCGCGATCGACGCAGCGAAATCCCAACTCGTGAGAAAGGCATTCGGCGAGCATTTCGCCGCCGCTGAACGGTCCGCGGGATATGGTAATCACCGGCATAATGGCCCTTTTATTCCTGCTCGGACAATTTCGGGTTTGCAGATCATGTTATCATTGAATTGACTTTCAAACCAAGCGTAAACCCTCGTGCCGCCCGGTAAAGTATATCTTGTGGGCGCCGGTCCCGGCCACCCCGAGTTGCTGACCGTGAAAGCTGTAAAGCTTCTCGAAGCCAGCGACGTGATCATCTACGATCGTCTCATTCAGGAGGAAATCCTGGCCCTGGCGAAGCCCTCGGCCGAGCGGATCTATCTCGGCAAGAGTGTGGGTATCCACGAATCGCGCCAGGAAGAGATCTGCGAAATGCTGGTGCGGAAGGCGCGCGAAGGCCAGATGGTGGTGCGGCTTAAGGGCGGCGATCCGTTTCTGTTCGGCCGGGGCGGGGAAGAGGCCGAGTATCTGGCCGAACACGGCATTCCGTTCGAAGTGGTCCCCGGGGTGTCCTCGGCGCTGGCGGCACCGGCAAGCGCGGGAATCGCCGTCACCCATCGGGATTCGGCCTCTTCGGTGGCGATTGTCACCGGGCACGAAGCCAATCGCGATCACAGCCGGACCAACTGGGCGGCGCTGGCCGGCATCGATACCCTGGTGTTCCTGATGGCGGTGCACACCGTGGATCGGGTCGCTGCCGAACTGATCGCGCACGGACGCGATCCCGAGACTCCTGCCGCCATGATCCAGATGGCGTTCTGGCACGGCGAAAGGGTGGTGACCGGCACGCTCGGCACGATCGCCGCGGAGGTGGAGCGATCCGGTATCGAGCCGCCCGCCACGCTGGTGATCGGCGAAGCTGTCCGTCTGCGGGAAAAACTCAAGCATTCGCAGCGCGACCTGCGCCGCCGGCCGGATAGGGCCGCGCATTTCGAACCCGCGCCCGCGCCGGATCAACTGCTTCGCATGGCGAGCGCCGGCATGGGAAGCCAGGTCCTGCGATTCGCGCTGGCCACCTCGCTGTTCGATCGCCTGGAGGAGTGGTGCACGGCATCCGCACTGGCCTCCGCCCTGGGACTGAACCGGCTGGGGCTGGCGGAAGTGCTGGAGTGCCTGGTCTCGATGGGCCTGGTGGAAGGCGGCGAGCAGGGCTACCGGAATCTGGAACTGGCCAGCCGCTACCTGGTGGAGAGCTCGCCGCAAACCCTGCGGCCCGCGCTGCTCTACCAGGCGGCGCACCTGGCGCCCTTGAGCGCCGTGGGGCGCTATCTGCTCAACGGGCGGGAGGGTGGCGCGCACGATGAAGCGCCGGGCCTGCACCGGCAAGCCAGCGAGTGCCTGGCCCGGTACGCGGCCCCGTTTGTGCTCGAAAAGCTCGACCTGGAGCCGCGCAGTCCGGCACTGCTGGTGGGATGGGGCGCGGATTACTATCGGGAACTGCTGGCGCAGCGCTGGCCGGGCCTGAAAGTCGCCACGTCGGATCCGTCAAACGGCATGGGAAACGGCGACGGGCCGTTCGGCGCGGTGCTGCTGTCGGGCCTGCTGGAGGGTTGCGAGCGCGGCGAGTACGGCCCCATGCTGCAGCGCGCCGCCGGCGTTCTGAAACCCGGCGGTCTTTTGTTTTTGCACGATTCCTTCATTGGTACCGAGTCCACTGCTCCGCCGGAACTGTTGCTCTCCGCTTTTGGGCGGCATGTCATGCGCGGGGGCAGCCGGAACTGGTCTGTGGCACGGTTGGAAGCGGAACTGGGCGCGTTCGGCTGGCGGGTGACCCAAAGGGAGTCGATTCCCGGGGGCACCCAGCTCGTAACCGCGAGCGCCCTGTAGAGTTTCCCCTCGACCGTGGCAATCCAAACAGCAAAATCCGCAAAATATGCGTTCCGCGCTCGCTCCCATCCGGTCTTTCCGCATCCCGGAAGAATTTGGCCTGCGGTTTCGCCATCCGGTGAGGAAGAGCTCTACGGATGGCCCTCAGACACGGCCCATTCGGGCTATCGTCCAGCCCGCGGGCCGGCGGCCCAAGGGCCGTTTGTCATATTAATAGTAAAAGGTCTTAAATTGATCAAAATTTGCTTGCACCGATCGTTGACTAGGTTTAAATTTTGATCTGATCAAACATTCGGATCATGCAGCCGCCAGAACAAACTGTCGAAGCCGGCGCCCTCACGGCAGAACTAAGCAACGAATTCCTCAGCAGCGCTCGCGTGTTCGCCTGGAGTGTGCGTGAGGTAATCGAGAGGACGGTGTTGCGGGAGGTATCCGGCGACAGGCTGACTTTCTCACAGTTCAAGCTGCTGTACCTGGTGGCCAACACGGACGTGTTAAGCATAGGCGATGCCGCGGCTTTCCTCGGGGTGACCTGCGGGGCCGTGAGCAGGACCGTGGAAAAGCTGGTCCGGCGCCGGCTTTTGCGGCGGGTGGCGCCGCAGGAGGACCGGCGCATGATTCGGCTGGCCCTCACCGAAACCAGCCGCAAACTGATGGACGCGTACCAGACGGCGCGCGACTACAAGGCCATCATGGCCTTCCGGCAGTTTGCGCCGGACGAGTTGAGAAGGACCTCGGAACTTCTCGACCGCCTGGCGGGAGCCATCGTCAGCGACGGCTCCGATCCGAGTGCGACCTGCATGCAGTGTGAAATCTACGTACGTGACCGTTGCCGGTTTGGCGAATACGGTCACCGCAACTGTTTTTATCAGCGACACAAGAAGCAGGCCCATTCACCAAACCCGGGTCCTGCGGAAGGAAAGGTGGAATAATGCCGAGCTACGTTAACCCGGACAAATGCGATGGGTGCAAGGCGCTGGATACGACCGCATGCCAGCACATTTGCCCCAACGATCTGATGGTCCTGGATAAGCAAACGATGAAGGCCTACAACCAGGACGTTTCGATGTGCTGGGAGTGCTACAACTGCGTCAAGATTTGTCCCACGCAAGCCGTCGAAGTCCGCAGCTACGCCGATTTCGTCCCTCTGGGCGCTTCGGCGACGCCGATGCGTTCCACGGATACGATTCTGTGGACCGTGAAGTTTCGCAACGGAACGATCAAGCGATTCAAGTTTCCGATCCGCACTACGCCGGAGGGCAAAGCGGCGCCGGACGGCGGATTCGCGACCGGCGGCGGCCTGGACAGTCCGCTGCTATATACGGAGCCGGCGTCGATTGGCATGGACGACGTTTACCGGTTGAAAAACTGAGAGGAGAAGGATGCAATGGCTGAATTCCAAACTGTAATCGTAGAAACCGATCTGCTGATTCTCGGCGGTGGCATGGCCGCTTGCGGCGCCGCTGTCGAGGCCGCTCATTGGGCCATGCAGAACGGCCTCAAAGTTGCGCTGGTTGACAAGGCCGCTATCGATCGCTCGGGAGCGGTTGCCATGGGGCTCTCCGCGATCAATCAATACGTGGGGTTGAAAGACGGCGCCAACTCGATCCAGAACTATGTGGACTATGTGCGCAATGACCTCATGGGCGTTACGCGCGAAGACCTGGTAGCGAACATCGCGCGCCACGTGGATTCCTCGGTGCACCTGTTTGAAAAGTGGGGCCTGCCTATTTGGAAAGACGAAAAAGGCGCCTACGTGCACGAAGGCCGCTGGCAGCTCATGATCAACGGCGAATCGTACAAGGTAGTGGTGGCGGAAGCCGCCAAGAACGCGCTGCTGCCCACGGGCGTGGGTCAGATTTTCGAGCGCGTGTTCGTGGTGGGTCCGCTGATGGACGGCGAACGCTGCGCCGGCGCGGTGGGCTTCTCGGTGCGCGAGAACACCTTCTACGTGTTCAAATCCAAAGCCACCCTGGTGGCCATGGGCGGAGCGGTGCACGTGTTCAAGCCCAGGAGCTCCGGCGAAGGCATGGGGCGCGCCTGGTATCCACCATGGAACTCGGGTTCTTCGGCCTACTTCACCCTGAAGGCGGGCGCGGAGATGACCTGCCAGGAAGTGCGCTTCATTCCGGTCCGGTTCAAGGATGCATACGGTCCGGTGGGCGCATGGTTCCTGCTGTTCAAGTCGCGGGCCACTAACGCCGCGGGCGGCAACTACATGATCGAGCGGAAGCCTGAGCTCGAAAAATGGGGCCCCTACGGCAGAGTGAAGCCGGTTCCCGCGAACCTGCGCAACTATCTCGGCATGCTGGACGTGATGGACGGCAAAGGCCCCATCTCCATGCGTACGGAAGAGGCCATGCAGGCCATCGCCGAGAGCTTGAAGGACGACCCCAAAGCCTACAAGAAGAAGATGAAGGAACTGGAGAGCGAAGCCTGGGAAGACTTCCTCGACATGACCATCTCGCAGGCTCTCCTCTGGGCTGCCACCAACCTGCAACCGGAAGAGCGGAGTTCGGAGATCGCCGCCGCCGAGCCGTACTTCATCGGCTCGCACTCCGGCGCCTCGGGCGCCTGGATCAGCGGTCCCGAAGATCTGCAGACCGCGGAAACCAAGGGCCAGTATTTCTGGGGCTACGCGCACATGTCGACGGTTCCGGGGCTGTTCTGCGCCGGAGATGCGTCGGGCGCTTCCAGCCACAAGTTCTCCTCGGGGTCGCACGCCGAAGGCCGAATTGCCGCCAAGGCCGCGATCAAGTTCATCGTGGAGCACAACCAGATGCCCGTTCTGGAACCGGCCGCGATCGAAGCGTTGAAGGCCGAGATCCTCAAACCGCTCGCCATCTACGAGCAGTTCAGCAAGACCACCACGGATCCGGAAATCAACCCCAACTACATTAAGCCCCGGATGTTCATGTTCCGTCTGCAGAAGATCATGGACGAGTACGCCGGCGGCATCACGGCTCAATTCACCACCAACGAATCCCAGCTCAAGAAGGCGCTGGAACTGCTCGCCTATTTGAAAGAGGATTCCGAGAACCTGGCCGCATCGAACCTGCACGAACTGATGCGCTGCTGGGAGAATCAGCACCGCATGTGGCAGGCCGAAGCGCATGTCCGGACGGTGTTGTTCCGCGAGGAAACGCGCTGGCCCGGATATTACTTCCGCGCCGATAAGCCCGCCCTCGACGAAGAGAAGTGGCACGTGTTTGCGAATTGCCGGTTCGATCCCAAGAACAACACCTGGGAGACCATGGCCCGGCCGATCCTACACGTCTTCAGTCCGCAGCCCAAGGAGCCCGCAGTAGCGCGCGTCTAAGAAGCTGCCGAGCAGGAGCGGGAGGACTCACCTCCTCCCGCTCTTAAAGGCCCCAATCCCATGAATACTGCCCATCCTCCGTGCCCGCATTGCGATAGCCCGATGCTCCGATGGGCCAACCCCGAAGCTTCCAGTTGGGAAGGCGAATTCCAGTACGTCTGTTTCAACGACGACTGTCCGTATTATTCCCGCGGCTGGGCCTGGATGGAGAGCCGTTACAACCTGGCGGTGTCTTACCGCTACCGCCTGGACCCGGTGACCGGCGAACACGGCCCTCTGCCCGTGTGGTCGCCACAGGCTCTCAGAAACTCCATTATTTTAGACCCCGAGATTTTAGACCCCGAGATTTTAGACCCCGAGATTTTAGACCCCGAGGATGCCACCCATGGCCGATAATTCCATCACACCCGAAAAGATTCTGAAAGAAACTGCCCGCCTGGGCCTGGACGACCGCTTCACGTTTGCCTGCAATCCGCAATTGAGCTGCTTTGGACACTGCTGTCATGACGTCACGATCGTGCTGACCCCTTACGATGTGCTGCGCATGAAGCGGTCCCGGGGTATCGACTCCTCGGAATTTCTGGAGCAATACACGCTGCGCCTGCAGAACGCCGAGCAGAAATTCCCCATCGTGATTCTCAGGATGGAAGAGCAGAGCAAGCGCTGCCAGTTTCTCTCCGAGCAGGGCTGCGGCATTTACCGCGATCGCCCCTGGGCATGCCGCATGTACCCACTGGGCCTGGCCGAGCCGAAATCGCCCACACCCAACGACATGCCGTTCCACTTTGTCATCCAGGAAGACATCTGCAAGGGCCATAGCGAAGGGGTTTCCCTTTCGGTCCGCGAGTGGCTCGAATGCCAGGGCATCCAGGAGTTTGAAATGATGGCCGGCGCCTTCAAGGAGTTGACCCTTCACGATTTCTGGAACAGCGGCAAAGCACTCACGCCGCAGCAGTCCGACATGTTTTACATGGCCTGTTACGATCTGGACCGTTTCCGCCGGTTCGTGTTCGAAACCCGTTTCCTGAGCCTGTTCGAGGTGGACGAGGCGCGCGTTGAAGCGTTGCGCGCGGACGACCAGGAACTGCTGGATTTCGGGATGCAGTGGCTGCGTTTTTCGATTTTCGGCGAGAAGAGCATGAGGCTCCGCCCCGGAGCCGCCCCCCAGGAGAGCCGGCCGTGAGCGCAAATTCCCCCAATCCCGTGCTGATTATCGGAGGCGGCATCGCCGGCCTGACCGCGGCGGTGGAACTGGCGGACACAGGCGTCGAAGTGGTTCTGGTGGAAAAATCGGCCAGCCTGGGCGGCCGGGTAGCGCGCCTGCATCAGTATTTCCCCAAGCTTTGCCCGCCCACCTGCGGCCTGGAAATGCACTATCGCCGCGTGCGGGAGAATGCCGGGATCACGGTGCTGACCCTCGCCGAGGTCACCGGCGTGACCGGCTCGGCAGGCGATTACGAAGTGGAAGTGCGGGTGCGGCCGCGTTTTGTCAGCGAAGCCTGTACCCTGTGCGGCGATTGCGAGCGCGTTTGTCCGGCGGAGCGGCCGGACGAGTTCAACTACGGACTGGGAACCACCAAAGCGGCGTATCTGCCGCATGGTGTGGCTTACCCGGCGGCGTACGCCATCGATCGCGCGGCCTGTCCGGAAGGCTGCAAAGCGTGTGAAGAGGCGTGCAAATACCAGGCGATCCGGCTGAATGCGCAGACTGAGGTCAGGACCGTCAAAGCCAGTGCGATTGTGGCCGCCACTGGATGGAAGCCGTACGATGCCGCGAAATTGGAACACCTGGGTTTCGGCCAGTGCCGCAACGTTGTTACCAACGTCATGCTGGAGCGCATGGCCGCCGCGGATGGGCCGACCGCCGGCCGGATCCTGCGCCCCTCCGATGGCAAGGA
This sequence comes from Candidatus Sulfopaludibacter sp., assembly GCA_031292755.1. GTDB lineage: Bacteria > Acidobacteriota > Terriglobia > Bryobacterales > Bryobacteraceae > Sulfopaludibacter. Next base: position 17,064 of record JARLGM010000020.1, on the reverse strand, counting down.
ACCGCGGACGGTGGCGTTTGTACAGTGCGCCGGCTCGCGCGACGAGAACCATCTCCCTTACTGTTCCGCTGTCTGCTGCACCGCTTCGCTGAAGCACGCGGCGTATATCCGGGCGCTCTATCCCGAGACGGCAATTACTATCTTTTATATCGATGTGCGGACTCCCGGCCGCCTGGAAGAGTTCGGCGCGAAGGTGCAGCACGACGCCGATGTGCGGATGGTAAAGGGCAAGGTGGCGCGCGTGGAAGAGAATCCGGCGACCGGCGACCTGCTGGTGACCGCGGAAGATGTGCTCGCCAATCGAAAGAGCACGGAGCATTTCGAACTGGTGGTGCTGGCTACCGGCATCGTCCCGGAGACCGAGGGATTGCCCGCGGCTCTGAAGCCTGACGAATGCGGCTTCGCCGGCAAAAACGGATCTCCGGGAATTTATGCGGCCGGCTGCGTCTGCCGGCCCGCCGAGGTCTCCGCGACCGTGCAGGATGCCACCGGTACCGCATTGAAGGCCCTGCAGTGCGCCAACAGGAGCGTGTCCCATGTCCGCTAAGCTCGGCGTTTATCTCTGCACGGGCTGCACGATCGGTGAGAGCATCGACGCGGCCAAACTGGCCAAGGTGGCCGGCAGCGAATGCCATGCGGCGGTCTGCCGGACGCACGAGGCGCTGTGCGGCGACGAAGGCCGCAAGCTGATTGCCGCGGATCTGGCCGCCGGCACGGTGGATACCGTGGTGGTGGCCGCCTGTTCGCCCCGGTTTAAACCGGAAGAATTCAACTTCAATCATGGCACGGTGGTGGAACGCGTCAACCTGCGGGAGCATGTGGCATGGTGCCACAAGCCGCAGGACGAAGATACCCAGATGCTGGCCGAGGATTACCTGCGGATGGGCGTGGCGCGCGCGCTGAAGACCGAAGCGCCCAAGCCGCTGGAGGCGGAGGTTTCCAAGTCCGTGCTGGTCGTGGGCGGAGGCGTCACGGGCATCACCGCGGCGATCGAGGCCGCGGAAGCCGGATACGACGTGTTTCTGGTCGAGAAGGACGATCATCTGGGTGGCCGCGCCGCACAGCTCTATAAGGCTGACGGAATTCAGGCGAGCGTAGCGGCGGTGTTGCACCATCCGCGCATCCAGGTGTTCACTGCGGCGCAGATTGGGAAGATCGAAGGGCAGCCGGGCATGTTCGATGTCACCCTGGACGCCGCCGGCGGGCCGCAGACCGTTCGTGCGGGCGCCATCGTGGTGGCCACCGGCTGGGCGCCCTACGATGCTTCGCGCCTGGCGCACCTGGGATACGGCAGCAGTCCCAAGGTGGTCACCAGCGTGGAGTTCGAACAGATGGCCGCGAAGGGCGCGATCCAGGCCAAACGCGTGCTGTTCGTGCAGTGCGCCGGTTCGCGCGATGCGGATCACCTGCCGTATTGCTCGTCCACCTGCTGCATGACGACGCTGGCGCAGACCGCCTACGTGCATGAGGCCGACCCGGAAGCCGAAGCGTACGTGATCTACAAGGATATGCGCACGCCGGGGCAGTACGAACGCGTCTACCGCGAAACGCAGGCCCATCCCTTGAATTTCTTCACCAAAGGGGAAGTGGCTTCCGTGAGTCCCGGGGCGGATGGCCGCCTGGCGGTCACGGTGAATCACACGCTGTTGGGGGAGACAATCGTCCTGCACGTGGACCTGGTGGTGCTGGCTACCGGCATGGTTCCCAACGGCATGGACCAGATTCTGAACCTGACTTATCGTCAGGGGCCGGAACTGCCGGTGCTGCAGGATGGCTTCCCGGATTCGCATTTCGTGTGCTTCCCGTATGAAACGCGCCGCACCGGAATTTATGCGGCCGGCGCCGCCCGTGCGCCCATGGACGGGAACCAGGCGCGTCAGGATGCGGCGGGCGCGGCCATGAAGGCGATTCAATCGGTGGAACTGGCCGCGCGCGGCCGGGCCGTGGCGCCGCGTGCCGGCGACCTTTCCTATCCCTCGTTCTTCCTGCAACGCTGCACGCAATGCAAGCGCTGCACCGAAGAGTGCCCGTTCGGCGCGCTGGATGAAGACGCCAAAGGCACGCCCAAGCCGAATCTGTATCGCTGCCGGCGTTGCGGCATCTGCATGGGCGCGTGCCCGGAACGCATCGTCTCGTTCCACAACTACTCGGTGGAGATGATCGCGTCCATGATCAAAGCCATCGAAGTGCCGGAAGAGGACGAAGAGAAGCCGCGCGTGCTGGCCCTGCTGTGCGAAAACGACGCGTACCCCGCGCTCGACCTCGCCGGTATCGAGCGGCGCCAGTACGACCCCAGCGTGCGCGTGATTCCGCTGCGCTGCCTGGGCTCACTGAACATTGTGTGGATCGCGGACGCCCTTTCCCGCGGGATCGACGGCGTCATCCTGGTGGGATGCAAGTACGGCGACGATTACCAGTGTCATTTCACAAAGGGCAGCGAGCTGGCACAAAAACGCCTGGAAAACGTGAAGGAGACGCTCGGTCGTCTGCAACTGGAGCCGGAACGGCTGCAATTGACGCAGCTTGCCATCAACGAATGGGACAAGGTGCCGGCTTTGTTCGATGATTTCGTGAACCGGATGCGGGAGTTGGGACCCAATCCTTATAAGGGCTTCTAGCATGAAGGACGCCAGGACAGTCGAACCCGATGTCGAGCTGATCGCGAGCCTGATGGCAGCAGGCGGCGCCGACCTGAAGAAGTGCATGCAGTGCTCCAACTGCACCTGCGTCTGTTCCCTCTCGACCCCCGAGGACGATTTTCCGCGCCGCCAGATCCTTCACGCGCAATGGGGTCTGAAGGACAGGCTGCTGACGGACGTGAGTCCCTGGCTTTGCCACTATTGCGGCGACTGCACGGAGCATTGCCCGCGGCAGGCCAATCCGGGCGAGGCCATGATGGCCCTGCGCCGCTACCTGACGGGGCAATACGATTGGACCGGATTGTCGCTCCTGATGTACCGGAGCGAAGCCTGGGCCATCGGGGTGCTGCTGGCGGTGTCGCTGGTGGTGGTGCTGCTGTTTACGGTGCCGGCGAATTTCGGCTTCGGCCTGCTGAGCCAGGCGGGTCCGGCGGCGCGAGCCACGGTGATGCTCGACAAGTTCGCGCCGAAAGAGATCGTACACATCGGCGACACGCTGCTGGCTTCCCTGCTCGGCGTGCTGCTTTTGACCAATGCCGCGCGCATGTTCCGGATTGCCACGCGGGACACGCACATTCCCCTCGGGGTTTATCTGCGCCATTTGCCGGGCTTCGTGGTGCAGGGGGTAACGCAGAAGCGCTGGCGCGAGTGCGACGCCGGGGATAGTTTCAAGAACTGGTTGCGTCACCTGATTCTGGTCACCGGCTACGCCACGATCTTTCTTCTGGTGGTGGTGTTTCTGCCCTGGTTTCAGGTGCAGGACCACAGCTTCCACTGGAACAGCCTGCTGGGCTATTACGCTTCGGCGGCCCTGCTGGGAGCGAGTGCCTGGATGATCGGCGACCGCATGGCCCAAAGCGGGGAGATGCACCGCTTCAGCCAGCCCTCGGACTGGATGTTCCCCGGGCTGTTGTTTGTGACCGCGCTGACCGGCGTCCTGCTCAACGTATGCCGGCTGCTGGATCAGGCGATGCCGACCTATGTCTTGTATGTGGTGCACCTGGCGGTCGCAGTACCGATGCTGGTGGTGGAAGTGCCTTTCGGTAAGTGGGCGCACCTGCTTTACAGACCGCTGGCGATTTATATCGCCGCGGTGAAGAAGAGTGCTTTGCAAACTCAGTAACAAGGAGAAACACGCATGGCGAATGAAAACGGAAAACGGCCGACGCCGCTACTGGACGAGTTGGAAAAAGGCCCCTGGCCAAGCTTCGTGACCGAAATCAGGAAGACCAGCGACGTCAGTCCGATGTGCGACGACCTGCTGGGGCAACTCGAACTCTCCTACGAGGAGAAGAAGGGTCACTGGAAGCACGGCGGCATTGTGGGCGTGCTGGGTTATGGAGGCGGGGTGATCGGCCGCTATAGCGACGTCCCCGAGCAGTTTCCAAACGTGGCGCATTTTCATACCATGCGCATCAACCAGCCCTCCGGCTGGTTCTACACCAGCGATGCCCTGCGCACCCTGTGCGATATCTGGGAGCGGCACGGTTCCGGCCTGACCAACATGCACGGATCCACCGGGGACATCGTTTTTCTCGGCACCAAGACCGACGAGTTGGAGCCGGCTTTCAAAGAACTCACCGAGGCCGGTTTCGACCTGGGCGGCTCCGGGTCCTGCCTGCGGACGCCCTCCTGCTGCGTGGGTCCGGCGCGCTGCGAGTGGGCCTGCTACGACACCATGAAGCTGTGCAACGATCTTACCCAGGCCTATCAGGACGAGTTGCACCGCCCGCCGTTCCCATACAAATACAAGATCAAGTGCGCCGGTTGCCCCAACGATTGCGTGGCTGCCGCTGCGCGCGCCGACCTGTCGGTCATCGGGACGTGGAAAGACGATATCCAGCAGGACGATGCGGCGGTGAGCGAGTACGTGGCGAACGGGCTGGATATTCAAAAGGACGTTTGCGAGCGCTGCCCCACCCACTGCATGAGCTGGAACGGCGAGAAACTGACCATCGAAAACCGGGAATGCGTCCGCTGCATGCATTGCATCAACGTAATGCCCAAGGCACTGCTGCCCGGCAAGGAGCGCGGCGCCACCCTCCTGATCGGCGCCAAGGCTCCCATCGTAAATGGCGCATTGCTGTCGAGCGTACTGGTTCCGTTCGTGCCGGCGGAGGAACTGCAGGAAACCATCGAGGAACTCAACAAGCGCATCTGGGAGTTCTGGGATGAGAACGGCAAGAACCGCGAACGGGTCGGCGAACTGATCCAGCGGGTCGGCATGGCCAATTTCCTGGACGCCATCGGGCTCGATCCCATACCGGAAATGGTGACGGCGCCGCGCGACAACCCCTACATCTACTTCCAGGAAAAGCAGGCCAGCGAGGAGGAGAGCAAATGACACCGACTGCGACACCGAAAGCCAAGAGAATTACCGATATCGGACCGCCGAACTACGAGAAGTTCCTGCCGCCGGTCATCAAGAGAAACTACGGGCAGTGGAAGTTCCACGAAACGCTGGCTCCGGGAGTGCTGTGCCACGTCTCGGTCACCGGAGAGAAGCTCTACACCGTGCGGGCCGCTTCTCCGCGCCTGTTGAGCGTGCATTCCATCCGGCTGTTCGCGGACCTGGCCGACAAGTACTGCGGCGGCTTTCTGCGCTTCACCAGCCGCAACAACGTGGAGTTCCTGCTTTCGGAGTTCGCCAATATCGAGCCCTTGAAACAGGACCTGCTGAAGGCCGGCTACCCGGTAGGCGGCACCAACAACAGCATCAGCAATATCGTCCACACGCAGGGCTGGGTGCACTGCCACTCTTCGGCTACCGACGCCTCAGGCCTGGTCAAGAGCATGATGGACGCCCTGTTCCCGTACTTCTCGGAGGAAAAGCTGCCGGCCAAGCTGCGGCTGGCCGTGGCTTGCTGCCTCAACATGTGCGGGGCGGTGCACTGCTCGGACATCGCCGTGCTGGGCGTTCACCGGAAACCGCCAAAGATCCGCCACGATGTTCTGCCCAAGATCTGCGAAGTGCCGACCTTGATTGCATCGTGCCCCACCGGCGCCATCCGGCCGGCCACGGTGAGCGGAAAGCCTTCCGTGGAAGTGATCGAAGAGCAGTGCATGTACTGCGGCAACTGTTACACGGTGTGCCCGGCCATGCCCTTGAACGATCCGGAAAACGACGGGATCTCCATCTGGGTGGGCGGCAAAGTGAGTAACGCGCGCACCGCGCCGAAGTTCACCAAACTGGCGATCCCCTTCCTGCCCAACAACCCGCCGCGCTGGCCCGAGGTGGTGGAGGCCGTAGTCAACATCGTGGATAAGTACGCGTCCCACGCCAAAAAGTACGAGCGCATGGGCGAGTGGATCGAGCGCATCGGCTGGCCGAGATTCTTCGAGATGACCGGCATCCCATTCACCCGCTACCACATTGACGATTTCAAGAACGCGGGCCTGACCTTCGCACGGTCGACGCACATTCGATTCTAGAAACGAGGCATCGCCATGACACCGAAAATAGCCGAGAATCCGCAGGAACTGACGGCGCTTCTGAAAAACTGGCAGGCGCTGGAAACCGCTACCGTGGCCCACACCACCGAAGTGATCGCCAAGACCAAGAACCCGCTGATCCAGCTTGTAATGGAGATCATCCGGCAGGATTCGGAAATGCACCACCGTGTGCAGCAGGTGCTGCTGGATAGCCTGGAAACCCAGGCATTCACCCTCACGCCCGACGAATTGGGCGAGATCTGGAGCATGGTGGAAAAGCACGCCGACATGGAGAAACAGACCATCCAACTGGCCGAGATGGCTCTAAAGAACTGCCGCTTGTTCGTTCAGCGGCACCTGCTCACCTACCTCATCGAGGATGAGAAGAAGCACGACCGGCTTCTCGGACAACTTGAGGATTTCAAACGCAACCTTTATCCGTACGCCTAGGGGCGGGGACCGAACCATGGCGCTATTCAAAACTGTCAAAAAACCGGTGATCAAGGCGGCTGCTACCTCCGGAGGAGAGATCAGCCCCTTGCGTCCCGCTTACGTGCCGAAAGCGCCGCCTTGCACCGGCGGCTGCCCATGCGGGACGGACATCCGGGGGTGGCTCACCACCATCGCCCAGGCCGGCGATTACGGCCGCAGTCCCGAAGAGGCGTACCGCCTCGCGTGGGAGAAGATTACCGACCGGAATCCGTTTCCCGCGGTGTGCGGACGGGTGTGCCCACATCCCTGCGAGGACGCCTGCAACCGGACCAAAAAGGACGGCGCCATCGCCGTGAACGCGATGGAGCAGTTCGTGGGCGATTTCGGAATCGCAAACGGGCTGAAGCTTTCGCGGCTCACCGGCGAGCAACATGCGGAGAAGATCGCCATCGTCGGCGCCGGTCCGGCGGGGCTTTCCTGCGCTTACCAACTGGCCCGGCGCGGGTATCCCGTCACGGTGTTCGAGGCTTTCGCTCAACCGGGCGGGATGCTGCGCTACGGCATTCCCAAATACCGGCTGCCGCGCGAGGTTCTGGATGCCGAGATTCAGCGCATCCTGGATGTCGGTGTGGAACTGCGATGCAACACCGCCATTGGCTCGGGCGTGTCGCTCGAGCAGTTGCGCGGCGAGTATAAGGCGGTGTTCGTCGGCATCGGCGCGCATCGCGGGCTTTCGCTGCGGATTCCCGGCGAAGACGCACCGAACGTCTTTACGGGAACCGAGTTTCTGAACCGCGTCAATAGCGGCGAGGCGGTTGGGGTGGGCGGCAAGGTGCTGGTGATCGGCGGCGGCGATACCGCCATCGATTCAGCGCGCGTGAGCAAGCGGCTCGGGGCGGATGTCACCATCCTGTACCGACGCTCGCGTTCTGAAATGCCGGCCATCAAACCGGAAGTAGACGGCGCGCTGGAAGAGGGGATCGACATCCGCTTCCTGACCGCGCCGGTGGAGGTGCTGTGCGAGAACGGCGTCGCTGTCGGGCTCCGCTGCATCGAGATGGACCTGGGCGAGCCGGATGCATCCGGCCGGCCGAGACCGGTGCCGCGCGCCGGCTCGGAATTCACGCTCGCAGCCACCACCATCATCGCCGCCGTCAGCCAGCAGCCTGGCCTTCAGGGTCTGGACCTGGGGACCGGCGATGCCAGGTGGATCCCCATCAAGGACGCCGCCGTTCCCGGGGCGAATGGAGTCTTCGCGGGCGGCGACGGAGTGGAACTCGGGCTGGTGACCATCGCGATTGCCCAGGGCCGGTTCGCGGCGGAAGCCATCGATGCCTGGATCCAGGGAAAGACACTCGAGCGTCCGGCAACTCCGGCAGTAGTCGGGCCGGAGCGCGTGAAGCTCGATTGGTACAAACCGGCCGAGCGGCATGAGCGTTCCCAGGTTGCCGTGGCCGAGCGCGAACCGGATACCGAGATCCTCAAGAGTCTCGGGGATGCCGAAGCGCTCGAAGAGGCCAAACGGTGCATGTCCTGCGGGCTGTGCATGGATTGCGAAACCTGCTGGATGTACTGCACCAACAACTGCTTCGCGAAGTTACCCAAGGGAGAGCATTACAAGGTCAAGCTGGAGCTGTGCAACGGCTGCAAGAAGTGCGCCGATGCCTGCCCCTGCGGTTACATCGAAATGAATTAGTGATTAGGGAGGTAGTAAAGTGCCAGCATTTGAGGTTAACGGCAAGACATACAACGTAGATGAAGACGGTTTCCTTGAGGAGCCGGGCGTCTGGACCAAGGAGGTCGCGACCGATTTCGCGGGTTGCGAAGGGGTAACGGAGCTTACCGAGAATCACTGGAAGGTGATCAATTATCTGCGGAATTATTACCTTCAGTTCGGCATCGCTCCCATGATCCGGAAGCTGTGCAAGGAGACGGGATTCAAGCTGAACGAGATCTACGCGATGTTCCCGTCGGGCCCCGCCAAGGGCGCTTGCAAACTCGCCGGACTGCCCAAGCCGACCGGCTGCGTTTAAACAAGGAGGCGGCGCGTGGCGGTACTCAGCAGGGAAACCATACTCGAATACTGGCTGGAACGAGTGCTGCGCTCGTATCCGGGCCAGGGTGCGAAGTTCCTGGCCGGGGAACGCGATCCGTTTCGGAATCCGGCGGGCAGCACCATGCGGCAAGCGCTCGGGGTTCTGCTGGACGAACTGTCGGCCGGTATGGATCGGGAGCGCGCCGCCGAGGCGCTCGATTCCATCGTGCAGATCCGCGCCGTTCAGGGCCTGGAACCCAGCCAGGCCCTGGAATTTATATTCCAACTCAAGGAAATCCTGCGCCCCCAATTGGACGGACCGGAACGGGAACTGGTGGAGGGACGCATCGATGAGCTGGCTCTGCTGGCCTTCGATTTCTATATGAAATACCGCGAGCGAACCTACCAGGCGAGGACCAATGAGGCCCGCCGCCGCATCTTCGTGATGGAGCGGCGCCAGGGGGCGGGTGGCGCGCAGGAGTGGCAGGAACGAGGTGGCATTTGAAACTCTACGGTGCACTGATCGCGGTTGCCGCCATTTCCCTGGCCGCGGGGTTGGCCGGAAGCGTGGGTGCACTCCAGCCGCTCCTCGGCATTGGGGTCCCCTACTGCGCCCTGGCGATTTTGTTGGTGGGATTGAGCTGGCGGGTGATCCGCTGGTCGCGGTCGCCGGTGCCGTTCCGCATTCCCACGGTTTGCGGGCAGCAGATATCGCTGCCGTGGATCAAGTCCAGCCGGCTGGAAAGTCCGCACTCGACCCTCGGCGTGATCGGCCGGATGGGCCTCGAGGTTCTTCTGTTTCGCAGTCTGTTCCGCAATACGCGGTCGCGGATCGACCAGGGTCCGCGGCTCATCTATGGCGAGGCGAAGTGGCTGTGGCTGGGCGCCATGGCGTTCCACTGGTCGCTGCTGGTGGTGGTGCTGCGGCACTTGCGCTTCGTGGTAGAGCCCGTGCCGGCGGTGGCGTTGTGGCTCGACGGCCTCGATGGGTTTTTCCATGTCGGAGTGCCGGTGCTTTACGTTACCGACATCGTCCTGATCGCCGCCCTGCTGTATCTGCTGGTGCGGCGTCTGCGCGAACCGCAGGTTCGCTTCATCTCGCTGTTCACGGATTATTTCGCGCTGTTCCTGCTGCTGGGGATCGCGCTGTCGGGAATCTGGATGCGCTACTTCGCCCGGGTGGACGCCGTTGCCGTGAAACAGCTTGCCCTTTCCCTGACGGTCTTTTCGCCGTCCCTGCCCAAGAACCTGAGTGCCTGGTTTTTCGTTCACCTGGGACTGGTCTGCACCCTTGCGGCCTACCTGCCCTTCAGCAAGCTGATGCACATGGGCGGCATTTTCCTGAGCCCCACGCGCAACCTGGCCAACAACAATCGCATGAAACGGCACGTGAATCCCTGGAACTATCCGGTGAAGGTGCATACCTACGAAGAGTGGGAAGACGAGTTCCGGGAGAAGATCGAGGCGGCCGGATTGCCGGTCGAGAAGCATTAAACCATGGCCAACCCGAAACCGGAAGAGCTCGTACAAATTCAATACCCTACCCCGTCCAAGGGCTGGATGGACCCGGCGGTGGAGTTCCGCAAGGGCACTTATTGCTATAGCGCGCTTGCCAGGAACCTCAACTACCTGGGACTGCCCAACGCACGGGAATGGCAGCCGTTCGACGCCGATTGGAAACTGCCGCCGGACTGGAAGCGCATCATCCTGGACGGCATGAAGGAGCGCCTCGAGAAGTTCCGCTCCTTCCGCCTGTTCATGGATATCTGCGTCCGCTGCGGCGCCTGCGCCGACAAGTGCCACTTCTACATCGGTTCGGGCGATCCCAAAAACATGCCCGTGGTGCGCGCGGAGCTGGTGCGCTCGGTGTATCGCCGCTACTTCACGCTCAGCGGTCAACTGTTCGGCGCCCTGGCGGGCGCGCGCGATCTGACCGAGGACGTCATCAAGGAGTGGTTCTACTACGCCCACCAGTGCACCGAGTGCCGGCGCTGCTCCGTCTTCTGCCCCTACGGGATCGACACGGCGGAGATCACTATGATCGTCCGCGAACTGCTGAACCTGATCGGCTGCAATATCAACTGGGTCCTGGAACCTGCCGCCAACTGCTTCCGCACCGGCAACCACCTGGGCATCCAGCCGCATGGCTTCAAGGACAGCGTGGATTTCGCGGTGGATGAACTGGAGGAACTGACCGGCATACGCGTGGATGCCTCCATCAATCGCAAAGGCGCGGAGGTCCTGCTGGTGGTGCCCTCGGCGGATTACTTCGGTACGCCGCACTATTACACCTTCCTGGGCTACCTGGCGCTGCTGCACGAGGTGGGCCTGGACTACACCTTCAGCGCGTACGCCAGCGAGGGAGGCAACTTCGGCCTGTTCAACTCCCACGAGATGATCAAGCGGCTGAACGCGAAGATCTACACGGAAGCCAAACGGCTGGGCGTGAAGTGGATCCTGGGCGGCGAATGCGGCCACATGTGGCGCGTGCTGCACCAATACATGGACACCATGAACGGCCCCGCCGATTTTCTGGAAGTGCCGGTCTCGCCGGTGACGGGCACGCGCTTTGAAAATGCCCGCTCCACCAAAATGGTGCACATCTGCGAGTTCACCGCGGACCTGATTCACCGCGGCAAGATCCGCCTGGACCCGGCGCGCAACGATCGGTGGAACGTGACCTACCACGATTCCTGCAATCCGGCGCGCGCCATGGGCCTGCTGGAAGAGCCCCGCTACATTCTGCGCAGCGTCTGCAATCAATTCCACGAAATGCCCGAAAATACCATCCGCGAGCAGACCTTCTGCTGCGGCAGCGGATCGGGACTGGGCACCGACGAGAATTTCGAAATGCGCATGCGCGGCGGCCTGCCGCGCGCCAATGCGGTGAAGTACGTTCGCGACAAGCACGGCGTCAACCTGCTCACCTGCATCTGCGCCATCGATAAGGCCACGCTGCCCCCGCTGCTCGAATACTGGGTGCCGGGAGTCGATGTCGCCGGCATTCACGAACTGGTCGGCAATGCCCTGGTGATGCGCGGCGAAAAGGAACGCACCACCGACCTGCGCGGCGAACCCATCGATCAAAAGGAGGTGGCGCATGCGTGACCGCGGTCTGATCTACTCCGCCCTGGCGCTCTTCCTCGGCCTCGTGACGTTTCCGGCCTGGCACAACTTATCCGCTCACGTCACCGGCAAGGGACCGGAGGTCCGCCTGCCGGTCAACGCAAAGCAGTGCGTCGCGCCCGTGGAGTACATGCGAACCTCCCACATGAACCTGCTCATCGACTGGCGCGAGACGGTGGTGCGCACGGGCCGCCGCGACTTCACCGCGGCCGGCGGCAAGCACTACAACATGAGCCTGACGCCCACTTGTCTGGAACAGTGTCACGGCGCCCGCAAGGATTTTTGCGACCGCTGTCACGACTACGCGGCGGTCTCGCCTCCCTGCTGGAACTGCCACCAGGATGCCAAGGCGGTACTGAGGAGCGCAAAATGACCATTTCCAGACAAGCATTCCTTCGCTTAACCGGCCTGGCGTATCTGGGAGCGGTGGCGCGAAAAGCCATCGGGGCCATAACCGGCCCACGCTGGGCGATGGCCGTCGACGTGGCCAAGTGCCGTACCCAGCAGAATTGCACCAAGTGCATCGTCGCCTGCCACGAGGCGCACAACGTGCCCTCGATTCCAGACCGCAGGCATGAAGTGCGCTGGGTCTGGCGGGAACCTTTCGAGCACGCCTTCCCTGGGCAGGTGGACGAGTATTCTTCGCTGCGCGGCGCGCCTGCCATGCTGCTCTGCAATCACTGTGAAAATCCTCCGTGCGTGCAGGTCTGCCCCACGCAGGCTACCTGGAAGCGGGAAGACGGCATCGTCGCCATGGACTGGCACCGCTGCATCGGCTGCCGCTACTGCATGGCGGCGTGCCCCTACGGTTCGCGCAGCTTCAATTGGATGGACCCGCAGCCGTACGTCCACAATCCCAATCCCGAATTTCCGATGCGCACCAAGGGCGTGGTGGAAAAGTGCACGTTCTGTTCTGAGCGCCTGTCCGTGGGCCGTCCGCCGGCGTGCGTCGAGGCATGCCCCGAGAAGGCCCTGGTGTTCGGCAATCTGGCCGATCCGCATTCGCCGCTGCGGCAGCTTCTGGCGGCGCGCCAGCACGTGCGGCGCAGGCCCGAGCTGGGAACCGGCCCCGACGTCTTTTATCTCACCTGAGGATCCGCCATGTTCATGTTTGAAAAAGCAGTCACGGGCAGCCGGAGATACTGGCTCTGGATCGGCGCCCTGGCAATCGTCATAGGGCTCGGCCTCGCCTGTTACCTGCGCCAGTTGCAAGTGGGACTCATGATCACCGGCCTCAGCCGGGATGTCACCTGGGGTCTGTACATCGCCCAGTTTACTTTCCTGGTGGGAGTCGCCGCGTCCGCGGTAATGGTGGTGCTGCCGTACTATCTGCACGACTGCAAAGCGTTCGGACCCCTCACCATACTTGGCGAGTTCCTGGCCATCGCGGCGGTCATCATGTGCATGCTGTTCATCTTCGTGGATATGGGACAGCCGGCACGCGTCCTGAACGTGATGCTGTATCCCACGCCGCACTCCATGATGTTCTGGGACATGGTCTCGCTCAGCGGGTACCTGGTTCTGAACGCGACGATCGCCCGCGTGACGCTGCGGGCCGAACGGGAAGGCGTGAAGCCGCCGCATTGGATCAAGCCGGTCATCCTGCTTTCCATCCCGTGGGCGGTCAGCATTCATACGGTCACGGCGTTCCTGTATAGCGGCCTGCCCGGCCGGTCGCTCTGGCTCACTGCCATTCTGGCACCGCGTTTCCTGGCTTCGGCTTTCGCGTCGGGTCCCTCGCTGCTGATTCTGCTGTGCCTGCTCCTGCGCCGGATTTCGCGCTTTTCGGTGGGGCGCGAGGCCATTCAGAAGCTCTCGATCATCGTCACCTACGCCATGGTGATCAGCGTGTTTTTTGTCCTCATGGAGTTCTTCACGGCGTTCTATAGCCGGATTCCCGAGCACACCGAATCGCTGCGCTACATGTTCTTCGGGCTGGATGGCCACACCGGTCTGGCGCCGTGGATGTGGGTTTCCATGATCCTCGCCGCGGCATCCCTGGTCCTCCTGATCGTGCCGCGATACCGCCATAACGAAAAATTCCTCGTGGTGGCCTGCGGCATGGTGTTTCTCTCCCTCTGGATCGACAAGGGCATCGGGCTGATCGTCGCCGCCTTCGTGCCCTCGCCGCTGGGAGCCGTCACCGACTATACCCCGTCCCTGCCGGAAGCGCTCATCGTGCTGGCGATTTGGGCCATCGGAGCGCTGATCCTGACCGTGCTCTACAAAATCGCGCTCTCCGTTCGCGAAGAGCCGCTGCGTTCCGCCGCGCCGCCGGTGCAGGTGGAGGTGCATGCATGAAGCCCAGACTAAACGAAGACTGGCTGGCGGTCTGTCTCGGCCTGTTTCTCTTCGCCTTGTCGCTGGCAACATTCTTCGGCGGCGACGCGCTCGGTTGGGCGGTGTCTACCTCCGTCTGGACTAGTCCCTGGAAAGCGCTGGCGCCCGCGTCCAAAGGGTATTCCCTTTCCGGCCCGGTTTCGCTACTCTTGACGTACCTGTTTCTCCTGGTGGTCACAACCATAGGCGCACGGGCTCTGCGATTGAACCTGGCGCGCTTCATGATGGGATTCACGGCCATCTTCTGCGCGTCTTATTTCTCGTGGTTTTTGGGAAGCTGGGCATACATTGCCGCCACCCCGGACAAGCGTGCCGCCTTCCACATCGGCTGGTCCATGAATCTGACGAACGAAGCCGGCTACATCGTCGCGCTGCTGGTCGGACTGTTCATCGGTAACTTTTTCCCGGGTGCCGCCGCGTGGATGAAGGAAGCCGTCCGGCCGGAACTTTACATCAAGACCGCCATCATCATTCTGGGCGGTTTTCTCGGTATCACCGCCGCCGAGCAGCTTGGCCTCGCCACATCCGTGATGTTCAGCGGTCTGTGCGCCATCATCGTGGCTTACCTGATCTATTGGGCGGTGGTGTACTACATCGCGCGCCGTTATTTCAAATTCAGCCGCGAATGGGCGGCCCCTCTGGCCTCCGGCATCTCCATCTGCGGCGTCTCCGCGGCCATCGCCACCGGTTCGGCGATTCGCGCCCGTCCCGTTGTGCCGGTCATGGTGTCGTCGCTGGTGGTCGTCTTCGCCGTCATGGAGATCCTCCTGCTTCCATTCATGGCTCAGACTTTTCTTTCCCACCAGCCGATGGTCGCGGGCGCCTGGATGGGCCTCGCCGTGAAAACCGACGGCGCGGCGGTTACCAGTGGCGCGGTGACCGATGCACTGATCCGAGCCAAAGTGTTCGCCGAGACAGGGATTCAGTACAAGCCGGGGTGGATCATGGGCGTCAGCACGACCGTGAAGGTGTTCATCGATGTCTTTATCGGAATTTGGGCCTTCATCCTGGCTTGGGTCTGGGCGGCCAAGATCGATCCCAAACGGGGCGAGAAAGTCAGGGCCATCGAGATCTGGCAGCGGTTTCCCAAGTTCATTCTGGGCTATGTGGCCACCTTCGCCGTCATTCTCGCGGTGGGTCTGCTCGCGCCGGCGCTGGTTCCCAAAGCCAAAGCCGCCATGGCGCAGGCCAACGTTTTCCGCGCCATCTTCTTCGTGATGACATTCTTCACGATTGGCGTGGTTTCCGACTTCCGCCGGTTATGGCAGGAAGGCATCGGAAGGCTGGCGCTGGTCTATGTCTTGTGTCTGTTCGGCTTCATTATCTGGATTGGCCTGGCGATCTCCTGGGTCTTCTTCCACGGAGTGAAACCGCCGGTCCTGTAAGGAGAAAACATGCAAACCACCCACGCGGAGCCGGAGCCGAAGATCTCCGAAGAACTGGAGAAGATGCCGTACGAGCCGCTGCTCCCAATCGAAAAGAAACTGGTCCTCTGGAGCGTATTGCTGGGTCTGTTTCTACTCGGCATCCTGATGTTGATCAACCAGGCGCTGTTTCGCGGCTAAAGCGCGGAGGCGCAGATGCATTTCCCCGTTTCCGGCGTCGATTGCCCGATCTGGCTGCCGCCGGCGGTCGCGTTCTTCGTCGCGCTCGTGGCCACTCCCGCGGGTGTGTCCGGAGCCTTTCTGCTGCTGCCGTTTCAAATGAGCGTCCTGGGCTTCGTAAGTCCGGCGGTCACGCCGACGAACCTCATCTATAACGTGGTGTCGGTCCCGGGCGGCGTGGGCAAGTACATCAAGGACCGGCGCATGGTCTGGCCCATCGCGTGGGTCATCGCCGTGGGGACTCTGCCCGGCATCTTCGTCGGCAGCATCGTCCGGATTCGCTATCTTCCCGACCCCCGGTATTGCAAGGCTTTTGTTGGATGCGTCCTGTTATACCTGGGCGCACGCCTGCTCAACGACGCCTTCCATCCGCGACTCGCCGCCCGCGTATCGGACCACGCCGTGGTGAAAGGCATATTCGTATCGGCGAAGCGAATGGGCTTCGAGTTCGAAGGCCGGACCTACTCGTTCAAACCCGCAACGCTTGCCGCGGTCTCGCTGGTAGTGGGGGTGATCGGCGGCATCTACGGAGTCGGCGGCGGGGCCATGATCGCGCCGTTCGCCATGACTGTGCTGGACCTGCCGGCGTACACGGTCGCCGGTGCCGCCCTGCTCGGCACACTGGTCACCTCCGTGGCGGGAGTCGGTTTCTTCGAAGTGCTGGGCGGGTCGCCGGACTGGGTGCTCGGCCTGCTGTTCGGCGTGGGCGGCCTGGCCGGCAGTTACTGCGGAGCCCGGCTCCAGAAGCACGTGCCGGAGCGCTTCATCCGCCTGCTGCTGGGGCTGCTGGTGACCGGCCTGGCGCTTCGATACGTCATTCAGTTTTTCCTATGAGGTACCAAAGCAATGACCGCTTCCTCTGAATCGAAGACCCGCGACCTCGCCTGGCAGTATCCCGGCCAGGAGGGTCAACCCTTCATCTTGCGCGATGATAGCGGCGAAATCGGGTGGCTTATATTTCGCGAAGAGCCGGCCGCTTCCACCGGTGGTTATGGCGGCAAACGATTGCTGTTCCACTACAGCACCAGCCTGCACCCGCGGGTGACCGTAGCCAGTGAAGAGGATCCGCAACACATCATCGCGGAATTCCTGACCTGCTGGACCGGCGGCGGCTGGGTCTCGTTCGATTCCGGAGTCCGTTACCGCTGGAGAAAGGCCCATCTGTGGGGCGGCGCGTGGTGCTTCACCCGCATGGACCAGCAGGCATCCGTCTGCCTCTCGCAGGAATCCGGCCCGCTGATGCAAGGCGGAAAGGTGCGGGTCTGTTGCGGAGCGGCGGACCAGCCGGAAACCAAGATCCTGCTTCTGCTCGCATGGTTTCTGCGGATCATGGATTTCGAAATGCTCGTGGGAGGTCTCTTTCGTGTGGGCTAAAGGAAAGATCGCGTGAACTCGCTCGAATTCAGTCTGATTGTTGGCCTGTTCGGCGCCGCCGCCGGCTTCCTCGGCGCGCTGA
>JARLGM010000209.1 GCA_031292755.1 Candidatus Sulfopaludibacter sp. | reverse complement strand
CAAACCCGCTCCACAGCGCCGACCCCTGTTTCGCTACACTTCCGAAACGGCTGCCCAACTGTGGTAACCCTTGCTTCCGGTTGCGCGCTGTGATACGAACGGCACGGAGGCTATTCCATGTCCCTCACCTCGAAGCGGACCCTCGCATTGTGCGCCGTGCTATCGGCGTTTTTTCTCTTTATCTCCTGTTCTTCCGGGCCGGCGGCGCCGGAGAAGGGAACGCCGGCGTTCTACTGGCAAGCTGCCAGGGAAACCTACGCGGCGGGCGACTATGCCAAAACCCTGGAACATCTGGATAATCTGGTGGCCACCGATAACGAATTCACGGCGCGGGCGCTGCCGTGGTCGCTGGTGCTGACCTCGGGATTGGCGGCCGGCTATATGGAACTGGCTGATAATTACGCGATCGGCGCGCGGGTCAACAAGAGCGACCCGTCCGGATTCCGGCGCGTAGTCTCCAATTCGCGCGGGTCGGCCAATCGACTGGCGCTACAGTTCGCGGACAATTTCGGCAAGCTCGATAAATTGAAGGACAGTAACGTCACGCTGGCCTTTGCATTCCCTAAAGGCAGCGGCGGCCAGGTGGCGCAACTCATCAAGGTGACCAGCGGGATTGTTCTGCCCGCGGCCGAAGCCGACCTGGCGCAGCAGCGGATCCTGGAACGGGGAGTGGTGCTGGCGACGTGCCGTGCCGCAGGCGCCCCTGACGACGCCGCAAGGACCGCCGAAATTATGAAGAGCGGCAGCACGCAGATACCGCGGAACACGTTCTTGCTGGCCATGACCCAGAGCCTGTTCGAAGAATCTCAGCTCTACACTTCCACCAAACTGGACCAGCCGCAGAAGATGCAGATTCTGTGCGAGCGGGCCCAGCAGGCCCTGAAGGGACTGCCGGAGTCGAAAGAAACCAAGGAGTTGTCCGGCAAGATCGAAAAGGCCATGAAGAAGAAGGCCTGATCCTCGCTAGATAATCTGCTCCATGAGGGTCACCAGGTAATCCTGGTCAAAGGCGCCGGAGCGATAGGTGCGGGCGTCGAAAAAGCGCCACAGGTTGCCGGACTTTTCGAGCGTGTAGAAGATCAGTTGCTCCTCGATGAGGTTCTTGTCCAGCAGTTTCTGGTTGAAAGCGCGGACAAAACCCTCCAGTGTGTAGGGGATGCGGAAATCTTCCGTGGAGGAAAGGTCCTCGGTAACGGTGTATCCCACTTGTAAAATCCGGCCGCGAACGTTGATTTGGATCAAATTTGGCGCGTAGTCCCGGAATATGGCCGTCGAAAACTCAGGAGGGTCCAGGGTGACGGTCCCCTGGGACAGCAAAAGATTCACTGCACTGACAAAGCCCGCACAGATGGAGTGCAACTCGGCGGCGGCGGCGCGGCGCAGCGCGGTCATGTCACGGGTGTAGCGCATGAGGATCTCATCCTTCTCGCTGAGCGCATCGATACTCTGGGCCAGGCGCTTCAGACGGTGCTGGGCAGACTGACCCCGGTTGTCGGCCAAAGGTAAACTCCTTTACACCGAAGGATAGCGCGGAATTCAGCGGCGCCGGCGCCATTCGAGCAACTCGTCGGGCCTGATCAGGTCCACAAGATCCAGCTCCAAGTGGCGCAGAATGACATCTGCCATGGCGGTGGAAAATGTCCGTTTCCCCTTCAAAACATTATGGATATGCGGCTGGGAGACACTGATGGTACGGCCCAGGCTGCGCTCGGTAATCTCGCCGCTCCGCACTCTCTCTCTGAGGTGATCCACCAGACGCCGATGCAGCTCAGCAAAGTTCATTTATCCCTTTAGGGCTATTTCTATTTGAAATAGGGGGGTACTGAATTCCCCTCAGACACAAATTGAATCTCCATCGAATTTATTATTATTGCTGTATCAAATCGTACAGTCCAAGTATTTGTAAAAAAAGCTCTTGGGACACCGTATTACGTACCGGTACTAATAAACTGTGTGGTACGTACACTTTGAATTGCTTGACGATTCTCATATGAGAGCTAAATTGAGAGACAGCTTTGTAACCTAACAGGTGCAGCTTTTCTTTTAAACGGCTGTGCCAAAAGGACATTCTCTGATGCAGTGGAATCGATCGAACGCAATTGGGCTGTCCAAGGCCTCGTGCACGAAGTGCCACGGTTTGGGACTGCGTGCGGGACGCGGCGAGACGCAAAAGCCGTGCAATTGCGTATTTCGAGGTGCATTTCGGGCGTGCTGGAACCGTTTTCGTGAGTGCGTGGCACTCGGAACCTACGGCAGCTCGGTCTCGTTAGAGTTTTGCAACGGCAAGGACGGCCGTCGCTTATACTCGAGGAAACGCGAAGAATTCATGGCTGATTTTTGCCTGATCGCGCGACGAACGCTGGACGAGGCCGAATACCGGCTCTTCCGCTTCCATTTCTTTTTGGGAGCAGATTGGAATCTGTGTTGCCGGCGTTTGAATATCGATCGCGGCGCCTTTTTCCACGAGGTTTACCGAATAGAACAGAAACTGGGCCGGACCTTCGCCGAGCTCGAGCCTTTCCCTCTCTTTCCGGTTGACGAATACTTTAACCGCCCGCACGCCGGCGTGGCCGTCAAGGCCTCGACTCCCCCGACGGCGCGGCGTGGATTGGAGTTGCACCGCCTGGTGGCATAGACCCTCCACGCCAGACATTCGCCTCCGGCCCGGCCCCCTGGAAGTGCCGGAGGCGCTTGAAAATCACCCTCACCCTCTACAATAGGTAGGCCGGAAGTTCCCATGGACAATCTGACTCACACGGCTATCGGCCTGTTTCTGAGCCGCGCCGGACTGAATCGCTGGACCCCTTTAGCGACGCCGATTCTCCTGGTGGCGGCCAACGCCCCCGATATCGACATCGTCACGCTTGCCGGAGGCCAGCTCAATTATTTGCACTATCACCGTCACCTGACGCACTCGTTGATGGCGATGCCGGTGCTGGCGGCGGCGTCCGTTTTGCTGGTCTGGCTGGTGTGGCGCAAGCCGGTTCGCTGGTTTGGCGCGTTCGCCGCGGCGCTGATCGGCGTGGCCTCGCACCTGCTGCTGGATCTCAGCAATATGTACGGCATCCGGCTGCTGCTGCCGTTCTCGGAAACCTGGCAGCGGCTGGATCTGAACAGCGTGATCGATCTGTGGATCTGGGCCGCGTTGCTGTTGGGCATTGCCGGACCGTTTGTCTCGCGGCTGGTGGGCGGCGAGATTACCTCGGGCGCCTTGCGTGACAAGCATCCGGGCCGCGGCGGCGCGATTTTCGCCCTGGCTTTCGTGTTGCTGTACGACTGCGGCCGTGTGGTCCTGCATACCCGCGCGGTGGCGGTACTGGAATCGCGCATTTATCAGGGTCACCCGCCGGCGCGCGTGGCGGCCCTGCCCGACGAAATCAACCCTTTGCACTGGCGGGGCCTGGTGGAGACGGCCGATTTTTATGCTGTGGACGATGTGAACCTGGCGGGCGATTTCGATCCCACCCAGGCCACCATCGTGCCCAAGCCCGATCCGGACCCGGCACTGGACGCGGCCAGCCGCACCCACACCTTTCAGGAGTTTCTGCGCTTCTGCCAGTATCCGCTCTGGCGGGTCACTGCGGTTGCGGAGCCGGAAGGCGCCCGGCAGGTTAGTCTGGTGGACATGCGATTCCGTACGTTCGAGGCCGACGCCACGGTGGGGGCCCAGCTTCGCGTGCTCAGCCAGTCCTTCCACTTCGGTCCGATCCGCCCCAGATAGGGTCTTTTGCCGGTCCAGCTTAAGGCCAGGTGCCGATACCATTCGCTGCGGCTGGAGGTCACAATCGAAGCGTGCAGTCACGCGACACCAACACGGTGCTCGACCGGGAGCAACTCCGGGAGGTCACCATGGACGACGAGGCGCTCATGCGCGAGATCCTTTCGGCATTGATCGACGATACCTCACGGCAGATCCAGTTGCTGGACCAGGCGATTCAGGAACAGAATCCCCAGAAGTGTGCCCGCCTGGCGCATTATTCGAAGGGCGCATGCGCCAATGTGGGAGCCAACCGCGCCGCCGCGCTGCTCAAGCAGATCGAGCTGGATGCGGCCGCCAGCGAGTTCGGAGAATGCGGCGCATCGCTGGGGGCGCTGACGCGCGAAGTGGATCTGTTGCGCGCTGAAGTGGTCAACGAGCCTTGAGCAGGCGCTGCACGCCGTCAGCGCACAACACGGCAGCGTGCTTGGAAGCGGCAGGCAGACCGCCCACGGCCTCGTCCACCAGCGCTGCCTGAAAGCCGGCGATTTCCGCTCGCGACTTCCCCTGCATCCATTCGGTCAACGCGGAGCCCGCCGCGATGGAAGCCGTGCAGCCTCGCACCTTGTAGCGCACCTCGGCCACGATGTCGTTTTCGAAGCGCGCCGAGAGGCGCAGAATGTCGCCGCAGGCGGGATTGCTCACCTCGACGGTCACCGCCGGCGCGGGCAGGTCGCCCACGTTGCGCGGGTTCTGGAAATGTTCGAGCAGGCGTGCCGGATACATCCTCTGCTCCAATTCTTACACTAGCGCCCACTCGGTTGTCGGGCCGCCCCTCTGAAAGATGTGCCTTTTCAGTACCCTGCTACCGGCTGAATTCGGTTTGTGGCTTCCACATCGTACAACAGGAGATTGTCAAAGCACACAGCACCCAAACCATGGGAGGGGGCATTAAAAGTGCCCAACCAATCCGGAGCGAAATTAGCCATGCCGTCACGATCAACAGGAATACGCTCGCTCGCTGCCATTGCTTCCAGACGAGCCACCATATTCCAGTGGCATAGGGCACCGAAAGTATCAGGTCAATGATGTAATGCTCACCCAATCCCAATGTCGCCGCTATGGTCAACACAACGATGAGACTGAAAACGACTGCAACCCACTTGCGAGAATACTTGTAAGTGAACCAAAACATCATCAAGGCCCACGCAAAATGACCGCTCGGTGTCGTGTTCAGTTGTATCCCGGCATGAAGCGATACCGGATGAGGGTGAGCCAGGATAGGCAACGATTCCGGATAAGTGCCGAAAAGATATTTCGGTCCAGCTCCGGGACATAACGCGTACAGCGGGGCGATCACGCAGCCTATGCAGACAATTGCAGCCAGGTATTTCGTCTGAACAATGTCGGGCAGGGCCAGGTAGGCGCCAACAAAAAAGAGCGGCAATGAGAGCCAAACGCCCTTGCACAAGATGAAGAGCAAGGGCCAAGACATAAGAAATCTGGTCAAATGAGGTTGTGGGTATCCGAAACTTGCATCGACCGCCCACAACAGTTCGTCTACCGAATTGACCTTTGAAGCGGAACTGAGTTTTTCAAAGTAGAAATCAGAGAGCAAGGGAAACGATAATACGAAAAACGATAGTAGCCAGATCTTAGGTAGCGGCACAGGATGTCGCGTGGAATAGCGGGAGCCGACCAACAGCACGGCACCCGAACAAACAAGAAATCTCCATAGTTGGTTGGTATGGGACGGAGACAGAAACCAAGTTGCCAATAAGCTGACAACGGAAAACACTGTAAACACAGTGGCTACTCTCGTCTGTCGCTTTGTAGCTTCATTCCACCTGACATCCTGGATGGGAGGTGGGGGTACTTCGATATCGATATTGCTGCTTGGCACGGCCATGTCTGATGCGAAAGCAAGGCATAGGTTGATCGGAATCGATTTCACGAGTAGTATATCTTAAACTCTTAGATAATTCTCATTCTAAAAGGTTAGTATGCCGGCGTTATCGAGCAGAATATCGTTGCGGGTACAGGAAGAAAAATGGTCCGACTTCTCGGGGAAATAGGGACCGGATGGGCTTATGCTCCAATGTTGACATGGTTCAGGTTGTGGCGGCGATCATCGAACGGGAAGGGCGGATTCTCATTTGCCGCCGCACCAGGGAACAAGCCCATGCCTTGAAATGGGAATTTCCGGGGGGTAAGGTAGAACCGGGCGAATCGCCGGATCAGGCCCTGGCGCGCGAACTCGAAGAGGAACTGGGACTGCGCCAGACCGCCGGCACGGAAATCACGCGCTATGAATTCTGCTACCCGGGAAAGCCGCCGATCCTGCTGATTTTTTTTCGCGTGATGCAGTTTCAGGGTGAACCGGCCAACCGGATCTTCCACGAAATGCGCTGGGAAGAGCCGGCGCGGCTGGCGGATTTCGACTTTGTGGAAGGCGACTTACAGTTTATCCGGGAACTGGCTGGCTATACTGGTTTCCATGCCCCCAGCGATCAAACTGATAGAACCGGAGCAGAATGAATTCCTGGCGAGCCTGGAAGCCCGGGCCAAGACCGCCAATCCGTTTTTCCGCGCCATGGCCAACCGGCCCGAGGTGTTGAAGAACTTCGTACCCCTCTATGGCGCCATCGTGGGACCGGGTTCGGTGGAGCGCCGCATTAAGGAACTGGTCTACCTGACCTGTTCTTTTGCCAATGAATGCGCCTATTGCACTCATGCCCACCTGGCGAGCGCCAAAAAAACCGGCGTGACCGAAGAAGAGATTCAGGCGCTGAGGACCGAGCAGGACCAGTTCTTCGCGGAAGCCGAGCGCGCCGTGATCCTCTACGCCCGGGAACTGACCCAGAACGCGGACGCGGACGAATCCCGAGCCGGACTCCTGCAGCATTTCAGCAGCGAGCAGGTCACCGAAATTACCCTGGTGGCGTGTATGGCCAACTTCACCAATCGATTTAACAACGGGCTTCAGATTTTTCCGGAGGAGTGAGGGTGGGGCGAAATCTAAGTCATCGCGGAGACGCGGAGGCGCGGAGGAAGACGCGGAGAACACCAGGCCGAGGAATCGTCCCCTCCGCGTTTTCTCCGCGGCTCCGCGCCTCCGCGATGAGTTTTCCATGCCTGTTCTGAGCGGAATCCACCCGGTGTCGGAGGCGTTGCGGGCGCGGCACGCTTTGGAGCGGGTCTTGATTGCGCAGGGTGCGGGCGGCACTCGATTGCAGGAGATCATCGATCTGGCCCGGGTGGCGGCGGTGCCGGTGCGATTTGAACCGCGCGCGTCGCTGGACCGGCTGGCCGGCACGGCGGCGCACCAGGGTGTGGTGGCCCTGGGGGCGGCCAAGAAGTACGCCGGGATGGAGACCGCCACGTCCTCGCGCCTGGTGGTGGTGCTGGATGGAGTGGAGGACCCGCACAACCTGGGCGCGATTGCCCGCACCGCCCATGCCGCGGGAGCGGGCGCCCTGATCATTCCGGAACGGCGCGCGGCGGGCGTGACCGATGTGGTGGCCAAGGCCGCCGCCGGCGCACTGGAGCACCTGCCCATCGTGCGCGTCACCAACATCAACCGGACCCTGGAAGAGTTGAAGAAAGAGGGCTTCTGGATCTACGGCCTGGATGAGCGCGGAACCGAACTGTACACCAGGGCCGAGTACGCCACGCCCACCGCCTTCGTTCTGGGCGGCGAAGGAAAGGGCTTGCACGAACAAGTGCGCAAGCACTGCGACCTGCTGGTTCGGATTCCCATGGCGGGCGCCATATCGTCGCTCAACGTCTCGGTTGCGGCCGGCGTGGTGTTGTTTGAATTTCTGCGTCGTCAATGAGTCGTCATAGTAGAATCAGGTGTATGCGTCGCACATGCACTCTGCTGGTGATGGCGGCCGCCCTTCCTGTGTGGTCCGCGCAGCCGGTGCGTGGGCGGCATGGCATGGTGGTCACGCGGGAAAATCATGCTACCGAAGCGGGCCTGAAAATTCTGCAGTCCGGGGGGAATGCCGTGGATGCCGCGGTGGCGGTGGGCTTTGCCTTGGCGGTGACCCATTCGTCGGCAGGCAACATCGGGGGCGGCGGATTCATGCTGGTGCGGATGGCCGACGGCCGTACGGCCTTCATCGATTTTCGCGAGCGCGCGCCACTGTCGGCTTCGCGCAATATGTACCTGGACGCAGCCGGTAAAGCGACGCAGGACAGCATTACGGGCTATCGCGCTTCAGGGGTTCCCGGAACGGTGCGCGGCATGGAGTATGCGTCCAGACATTTCGGGAAAAGGCCCTGGGCGGAACTGGTGCAGCCCGCGGTGGATCTGGCCTCGAAGGGCTTCGTGCTTTCCTATGCGCAGGCAAACGGCTTGAAGAACGCCGGCCGCACGCTGGGCCAGTTTCCGGAATCGAAGCGCGTGTTTCTGCGCGGCGGCAATTTTTATGAACCGGGCGACCTGTTCGTGCAGGCCGACCTGGGCCGCACGCTGGAGCGCATCGCCCGCCTGGGCGCCACGGATTTCTACGAAGGCGAGACGGCCCGTATGCTCGCCAAAGACATGCAGGAGCATGGCGGCGCGATCACCATGCGGGACCTGAAGGAGTATGCCGCCATCGAGCGCAAGCCGATGACGGGCAAATACAAGGGCTACGACATCATCACCTCGCCGCCGCCGAGTTCCGGCGGAATCGGCATTCTGCAAATGCTCGGCGTGCTGGAAGGCACGGGCTATGAGAAGGGCGGGGCGGGATCGGCCAGCGTGGTCCACTACATGACCGAAGCCATGCGGCGCTACTTCGCCGATCGCGCGGTACACCTGGGCGATCCGGATTTCGTGAAGGTGCCGCTCACCTCGCTGCTGAACCCGGCTTACATGGGCCGGCTGCGCGCCTCCATCGATCCGGAACGCGCCACGCCGTCGGCGGAGGTGCACGCGGCGGTACTCACCGGGCACGAATCGAATGAGACCACGCATTATACGGTGGCCGATGCCGATGGCAATATCGCCACCGTGACCTACACGTTGAACGGTGGATACGGCAGCAAAGTCACGGCCGCGGGTCTGGGCTTTCTGTTGAACAACGAAATGGACGATTTCGCGGCGGACCCCGGCCACGCCAATATGTTCGGCCTGATTCAGGGCGAGGCGAACGCCATTCAGCCGCGCAAGACGCCGCTTTCTTCCATGGTCCCGACGATTGTGATGAAGGACGGCAAGCCGCTCCTGGCGCTGGGCTCGCCGGGCGGTCCCACGATCATCAACACGGTGCTGGAAGTGATGGTGAACGTGCTCGATTTCGGCATGAATGTACAGGATGCGGTGGATTGGCCGCGCTTCCATCACCAGTGGATGCCGGATACCTTGAGTATGGAGCGCGGCTATTCCCCGGATACGGTGGCGATTCTGGAAAAGCACGGCTATACTATCCGGCGGGTAGCGGCTCAAGGCGAATGCGCGGCGATACTGTTCGAGAACGGATGGCTGGATGGAGCCGCCGACCCACGCACCGAAGGCACGGCCAAAGGATACTGAACCCCAAATGATTCATTTTCTGTCGACGCACCTCTTCGTCAACCATCGTCTGACGGTTGCGTTGCTCAGCAGGATCCAACAGGCGGGTATCAACGGAGTGGAGATCTTCTGCGCCCGCCAGCATCTGGACTACCGGGACAAAGCGCAGATCACGGAGTTGGGCCACTGGTTCCGCGATTCCGGATTGCAACTCCATTCGCTGCATTCCCCGATGTATAACGATACGATCTGGGGCCGCTCGGGACCTCATGCGGTGGTCACCCTCACCGAGCCGGTGAAGAGCAAGCGGCTGCCCATGGTGGAAGAGATCAAGCGCGCCCTGGAGATCGCCGAAACGATCCCGTTCAAGTACCTGGTGCAGCACATTGGAGTGAGCGGCGAAGAGTATGACATGCACAAGGTGGACGCGGCATTCAGCGCCCTGGAGGAGTTGAGCCTCTTTGCCCGCGCGCGCGGCGTAGAGGTGCTGCTGGAAAATATTCCCAACGAACTCTCCAGCGCCGAGCGGCTGCTGCACTTCGAAGAGCTCACGCACGTGGGGCTGAATTATTGCCTGGATACCGGCCACGCCAACATGAAGGAGGGCGTGGCGGCGGCGTTCGAGCTGATGAAAGACAAAATCAGCTCCACCCACGTACACGACAACAACGGCACTGACGACGTGCACCTCTTCCCGCTGCATCACGAGGGCGGAACGGTGGACTGGAAAGCTGCGATGGGACTGCTGCGCAGCCGCGAAAATCAGTATCCGCTGCTGCTGGAGCTGAAGGAAAAGCCGGACATCGCGAATCCGCTGGAGGTAGTCCTGGAGGTATTCGACAAGCTGGAAGCGCAGTGAATTTGCTCATCGCGGAGGCGCGGAGACGCAGAGGAAGACGCGGAGAAAACAAGGCTCTTTTCCCTCCGCGTTTTCCTCTGCGTCTCCGCGTCTCCGCGGTATGTTTCGATTTTCAAACTCTATGATTCCCCGAATTACCATTGCCGAAGCCGGTCAGCATGTGGGCGAGACTGTGCAAATAGCCGGCTGGCTATATAATTTGCGACGCAGCGGGAAGATTGCGTTTCCCATTGTGCGCGACGGCTACGGACTGATGCAGTGCGTAGCCGTGAAGAGCGCGTTGCCCGAAGAGCTCTTCGAGACCATCAAGAATCTTACGCAGGAAAGCTCCCTCATCGTTACCGGCAAGATCCGCGCCGAACAGCGCGCGCATGGCGGGTTCGAAATGGATGTGGAAGCGCTGGAGGTGATCCAGCGCGTTCCGGAAAGCGATCCGTACCCGATCACGCCGAAGGATCACGGCGTGGATTTCCTGATGGACCACCGCCACCTGTGGTTGCGCAGCCAGCGGCAGCACGCCATCATCCGGGTGCGTCACGAAATTATCAAAGCGGTGCGCGATTATTTCGATTCGCACGGCTTCACGCTGGTCGATACTCCGATCTTCACACCGGCGGCCTGCGAAGGCACCACGACCCTGTTCGAAGTGGACTACTTCGAAGATGAAAAGGCGTTTCTCACGCAGTCCGGCCAGCTTTACAACGAAGCCACCGCGATGGCGTTCGGCAAGACCTATTGCTTCGGACCCACGTTCCGCGCGGAAAAATCAAAAACGCGACGCCATCTGACCGAATTCTGGATGGTGGAGCCGGAGATGACCTATGCCACGCTGGATGACGTGAAACGCGTGGCGGAAGAGCTGATCGTCTTCATCGTGGGCCGCGTGCTGGAGAACCGCCGGGAGGAACTCAAACGTCTGGAGCGTGACGTGAGCAAGCTCGAGGCCATCCAGGCTCCCTTCGGCCGGATGAGCTATGACGACGCGGTGAAGATCCTGCAAACCAAGGGCAGCGAGATTCAATGGGGCGGCGATTTCGGCGGCACCGACGAGACGCTGCTCACCGAAGACCAGACGCGCCCGGTCATGGTGGACCGCTTCCCGGCCAGCTTCAAGGCCTTCTACTTCCAACCCGATCCGGAACGGAGCGACCTGGTTTTGGGAGTGGACGTGCTGGCGCCGGAAGGGTACGGCGAAATCATCGGCGGCGGGCAGCGCATTCACGATCCGGAACTGCTGCTGAAGCGCATCCACGAACACAACCTGCCGGTGGAGGCGTTCCAGTGGTATATCGATCTGCGCAAGTACGGGACCGTGCCGCACGGCGGTTTCGGCATGGGCATCGAACGCTGCGTGGCCTGGATGTGCGGCCTGGAGCACATTCGGGAGACCATCGCCTTCCCGCGCATGCTGTACCGGCTGAGGCCGTAGACAAATGGGACACGGGAAGGCAATGACAATGGGGCCAGGGGCCGGGGGCCGGGGGCCAGGGTTGTGTGGCTCGCTGCGCGAGCCTAATCCCCAACCC
>JARLGM010000208.1 GCA_031292755.1 Candidatus Sulfopaludibacter sp. | reverse complement strand
TACCAGATCGACCGCGCCAGGTCCAAGATGCTGTCGGCAAGGCATCGCGAGGCTAGCTGACGCGGCCCTCGGTGTGCCAGCGCGATCCGTTCTGGTAGCGATAGATGGTCTGCTTGGGGACGGCCACGCGGAAGATGCGCTGCTCCGGCGAGTAGTACAGCAACACAATGGCCTCCGCCTCCCAGCGGTCGAATACGGCCTGGAAAAATCCATATACGCTCTCCATCAGTTTCCGCGGCACCCTTGGAAAACCGAGTTGCAGACCGGACTTCTGGCTCTCCAGATCGGGAACACCCTCCACGCTCAGAACGGCGGTGAACAGCCCGGTGCGGAGCACGCGGAACAGGCCATCGCGGGTGAGCAGGTGGTACATCGCCTCGGGCGGTTCCTCGAAATCGGCGGTCTTGCAATAGAGCGGTATCACTTTGCCCCCGCCACGGACTGCAACATCTCCATCCAGCGGGCGCGCCGCGACGCCGGCCGCGCAAGCAACATGCCGACCAGGGAGGCGGCATCCGTTACCGGCCGCTCCGGGGCCACCGTTGCCAACATGGCGTCGGCGGTCTCGCCCACGCTCTTGCCGTACGGACGCCAGGGAACGGTGAGCGGGAAATAGGGATTCTGGCGGCTCTCCTCCGCCCAACGCTCGACCGTCGACACGCGCGGGTCGGCCTTGACCGATTGCCACAGCGAGTTGCCTTCGTGGACCTCTGAGCTGCGGTTGAAGGCGCCGCCCCAGACGTGATGGTGGATCAACTGCGACCGCTGTTCCCAGGTGAGCGGACCGAAATCGTCCTTCAGGTTCGCCAGGCAAAGCCACGACTCCATGGAGTATCCCCGCCCCTGCGGGGTCTGGGCGCAGTTGTAAAGGTTGGGATAGAACAGCGGATCTTGCAGCGATTGGATGGGTTCGGTGCGGTAGAAGCACTGCTGGACTCCGGTCAGTCGCCCCGCGTTGAACACCACGATGATGACGACGAAGGGGAAGGCCAGCCGGACGTTGCGATAGACCGCGCCCGGACCGAAGGGCGCCGGCGAATCGTCGGCCAGCCAGCGCACAGTGCGCGTCTGCGGCCGGTCCTCCAGCACCAGCACCGTGGCATCTCCCCGGCGCTGCGCATGGCGCACGCCCTCCGGGATGGGCCCATTGAGCGTCATCGCGTCGCCGCGGCCGGAGATGCGTTCCACAAAATCGCTGAGCGGCGCGGCGAACGCCTCTTTTCCATCCTGCAGGCAGACCGCCCGGTTTCCGGAAAGTATAATCTTAATATCCATTTCCCTTTTCACCTGCGTGAATGACGAACTCTAGAGTTTGGCCTTGGTTGATCCGTTGATTGGCGCGCGCCGGCACACCGTCGATCAGCGCCGGTGCGGCCGGGTCGATGTGCATCAGGGTCCGCAGCAACTCCCGGGCATGCTGCACCTGCATACCGCCCAATTCCAGCGTCTGCACGCTGGCGCCCCAAATCACCTGCACGCTGCCATGCGCGGCGCCAGATGACGGATCAGCCGACGGTAAGGCGGCGGTGCGTCGATGGGGAAGTTGTTCCTCGTTGGGTTTCGGCGGTTGCGGCCGCCGGCGTAGCGATTCCATGTCTTTGTCCTCCTCCGATGTTCCTGGGATTTAGCCCAGACGCGTGTACCGGTAGCGCCGCGGCGTCTGGCCGGCCGCGGGCAGTTCCACTTTCACCACATCCAGATCGGTAGGCAATTGCAGCATCTGGCGGAGCGCCGGTCCCGGCCGCATTCCGCGCGCGATGGTTGTCAACTCGCCCTCCAGAGCCTCCAGCATGTCGGCCGCGCTCAGACCGACCGGCTGCCCGCGCACCGCCCGGAAGCAGCTCAACCGCTTGGCCGCCGTGACCGCGTTGCGGATGAGCGCGCCGCTCAGGACTTCCGGCGCCACCACCGGCCGTCGCGAAGCGTCGCGCAGCACCAGATGACCCAGCGTATGCAACTCTCCGTTTTCCGCGTACAAGGCGGCCAGCGCGCTCTCCGCCAGGATTGCGGCAGCCTCGGCGCCTTGCGCTCCGCCCACCCGGTAGGGCAATTCCGGCGGCAAGTACCTGCGGAAGATTTCTCGGGCCGCCGCGCGCACCGGCCGCGGGACGCGAAACACGCGATCGATTCGGCCGGAACGGGTCAGCGCCTCATCCAGCAGATCAGGCCGGTTGCTGGCGCCCACGAGCATCAGCCGCTCCACATTCCGCACGGCCTCGATCTCCTGCAAAAATACGGGGATCAGGCGATTGTCGATCGGGTTGACCGTGGAATCCTCGCGCGATCCGACGGCGTCCATGTCGTCCAGAAACAGCAGCACGAAAGCACCCTGTTCGGCGAGCTGCGTTGCCCTGGCGAAGGCCTGGCGAATCCGCTCTTCACTGCCCCCAAACCACTGACTTCGATACGAGCCGGGCTTCGACAGCAGCAGCCTGACGTCCAGCCGGTACTGGTCGCGCAGGTAAGCGGCCAGCGCGCGCACAATCGAAGTCTTGCCGCAGCCTGGCGGGCCGGTGAGCAGAATACCCTTTACGGCGTCGAGCGCGTGCGCCAGCACCAGATGGGGATGCAGCAGGTGCAAGGCGATTTCACCGACGATTTCCTGGAACACGTCGTCGAGCCCACCCAGCCGGTCGATGGTGAGGTCGGCCGGCACGTCCACCAGCAAATCCTCGCCCTCGGGCGGCGCCTCCACGCGTTCCAGGGCGAACAGCGCTTCGCGGTCAAACAGCACCAGCGAGCCCTTCTCCAGGCCGTGCTTCAAGTCTTCTCCGATGTCCAGTACGAATTCTTCGCCTGCGGGTCCGCGCACCACCGCGCGGTCGTTGTGACGGCGGGCAAAGACGCCTACCGAGCCCGGGCCGATGATTTTGGGAGCCGGTCCCAGCAGCACGTTCATGGTGGAATTCAGGTACACGCTGTCGCCGCGTCGCAGGGCCATTACATTGGCATCGGGAGCCACGGCCACCGCGAAATGCTTGAGGCCCATGGCTACCAGCGCGCGGACAGGCGTGGCCGCCACCGGCTCCACGAAGCGCGCGGGATGCCACGGCGACGCCTCCAGTTTGCCGCGCAACTCATCCAGCGCTTGCGTGGCTTTCTCAAGCTCCGAAGCAAGCCTGGCCTTCTGTCCGAGGCAGAAGAGCGCCAGCGGCAGCATGGCGGAAGGATTGCGCCGGCTTGCGCCCTCCACTGCCGCGGCCTCCTGCTCGGCGGACAGTTTGCCGCCGCCTAACAACTGCAGCATTTCCAGATCGTTGCTTCCCTGCTTCTTTTCCAGCGCGTTCATGGTTCCGTTTCCTCGTAGGTTGAAAAGGCGATCTCGTGGATGATTCCGCCCCGCCAGCCGTAGGCCCTCTGCTCGGGATCGTCCAGGCGGCGGCCGGTTCCCTTCCCGCTCACGACGGCGAACATGTAAGGCACGGAGAAATAACTGCGGTGCACCACCCGGTCATCCAGGCTGAAAAAGACCGACGATGAGGCGCAGGCGGGCGCATCGGCGGGGCACTGCCGGCTACACGGCGGCGGGTGGTTGTGGTGCCATCCCACCGGCACGCGCCCTTCGCCGCGCCGGTTGAGATGCTGCACCGCCCGGTGGAAACTCTCCGGCGAAAAATCGATGCTCGCCAGCGTGGCGGTGACGCCCATGTCCACCGGGTAGGCGCGATCCGCGATAACCACGGCGCCGCTCCGGGTCCGCACCACCCAGCCGGCCAGAAGTTGGGCCCGCTCACAATTCCAGGATTCGGCGGCGCCGCGCGCCAATTCCGCCGCGAGGCGCTGGGAGAGCGCCAGCGTCACGCCCTGCCCCAGCGCGGCCGCTGCCGCGGGCGGCGCTGGAAGCAAAGGGTACGGATTGCGCTTCATCCGCACGCCACGTGTGCGCGGCGGGAAGTCTTTCTCTTTTGCCACCACTTCCCAGGTGTAGTCGCCTGCCGGCGCGGCTTCCTCCTCTTTCCGTGGCGTTAATCTCGCTTGGGATACGATTTGGCCTACCCGGTCGGCCAGGATGGCGAGCGGGTATTCCTTACTGGCGCCATTCAGGGAGAGTCGAAATCCGCTCACGCGCTCTCCCTGGCACAGCGGGTCCAAAGCTGCGTCGGGCAGGGCGCCGTTGTTGGGGAGCGTCCCGTCCAATACCGCGTCGAACAGCATATCCTCGTAGGCTGGCCCCCATTCGCGCACCTCTTCGGAGTGGATCAGCGCGCCGTCCGGATCGGCGACGCGCAGGCGGATCGCATATTGAGTGGCGATCATCGGTTCGTCCCCCGCCCCCTTCGGCGCCTCAACCGGCGGACACCTCGGCCGCCAGTTCCAACTGGCTGTTGTCTTCCACTCCGAGTTCCTCCAGCGTCTGGTTACGGTTCAACTTTTCCCCGTTGTAGAGCAGGTGAAAAGTAGCTCCCGCGCCCAGCGCGAAGGCTTCGCGAATTTCGTTGTCGATGATTTCGCCGGCGGTTACGTCTACCGGCACATCCTCGATCGCCGCGTGGCGAGATCCGTTCCAATCGGTTACATCAAGCGTTAGTGTTCTCATTCGTCTTCTCCTCGTGCGAAATGGAATTCGCGAGATGGAATTCGCGATACTGCTTCGCCACCCGTCCATCCAGCAGGCTGGCGCATTCCCGTCGAGCCATGCGGAAGCCGGCTCCCAGTGCCCGCACGGCCTCCACCATGAGAAAAGCTGTCAACCCGGCCGCGGGCAGGGCCACTTCGAGCGTGACGCCGGAATCGGCCCAACCGGCACGGGCCAGGCGCAGCCGCGCATTCAGGGCGAGCAGAAAGTGGCACATCGCGTCGCGCGCCCCTTCGGGCACGGGGCGGCGGAGCAGCGCCGAGCGCAAGTAGACTGATCCGCCGCGCACGGAGGCCGCAATCGAATGCACCGCGCCAGCGGAGTCCACGCGCAGAGTCAGGCCCGCTGGGGTGTTCGTCCAGGCCATGCCGCTCTCCGCGGCAATCGCCGCCAGAATCTCCGCCTCGTTTCCGGTTGCCGGCGGCGCGGTCGGGCCATCCTGCATCACCGCTGCCAATGCGGCGCGAACCATCTCCACTGCGCCCGCGCACTCCGGCAATTCCGCCCGCCAATCCGCCGGCGCTACCGCCTTCACCGGCGCGCCTACTTCCGCCTGGCGCGCCAGCAGAGTGGCCGCCGCGCCAGTGGCCGCAGCCGACGCTACCAGCCAGCTGCTATCCTGCAGCACCACCGCCGTCATTCAGAGGTCTCAGTGCGCGTTGCGCCGCGCCGTACCAGCGGCCTTCGATCGAACCCGGCTACCAGATGTCCGTGCTCCCGCACTAGCCTTGAAGCGAGCGGATTCAATGAATTTCGCTCATCGGTGCAGAAAACCTGGTAGGTGATGACGGAGTACAGCGCGCTCACCAGCGTGCGAAACGGCGTGCCCGGTTCAAACGCGGAACCCAGGCAAACCGCGGTCCTCACGTTCGGGTGCAGGAAGCCCGGTGTATCCACCGTCAGCACGCGCGTCGCCAGCGAGGAGTCGCCGGAGTGCAGGTAGTCGGGCGGAAAATACACCGACGCGTGCACCGGCCCGGGCGCCACCTCTACCGTGCCCTCAACTGTCAGCCGCAGATACGGCACGGCGAAGATCAATAGGTACCTGTTCGGCGGCGGCGCACCAACCTTTTGCAGCAGCATCACATCGCTCTGCGCGCTCATGGCCTGCGCCTCGCTCCACGTGCTTTCGAGAAAGCGGTAATACGGATCCATCATTTGAACCTCAAAAAAATTTCGCAGCCGTCGGCGCCCGCGGCGACGATTTCGCGCTCCGGCAGACCCAGCTCGTCCCAGGTGCGATCGACGAACGGTTCGGCCTCGTCCACGCCGAAACGATCCAGCAACCCCGCCGCCGGCGCGCCCATCTCCGCGCCGCAATCGCAACGCATCTCAGCGGCGCTCAAAGAGCCCAGCAGACGAAACGGACGGCGCACCACGCCGCACTCCGGACACCGCAATTCGGTGGCTATGGCGTCGCGCCAGAGGCGCATTTGCACATCTCCCCGCAACCACGTGGAGGCGGCCCGGAGCGTTTCCGCGACCGTGATTCCGGCCACGCCGACCCCCAGCGGCTCTATCGGTTCGAAGCGGCGGTGGGTGAACAGGCAGCGCGGATTCCTCACCAGCCGGTGGCGGCGCAGGGCGCAGCCACCGAGGTCCAGGTACGCCTCCATCCCAGCAATTCCGTCCATCCGGCCGAGCAGCATCTCCGTGGCCCAGGTCACCTGCAGCGCCGCCACAGCAGCGGCCAGCATCGAGGTCGCCAGGGTGGGCGGGGCGTCCGCACCGCGCCCGGGGGTCCCCGGACAACCCTCGACGCCTCCCCTCATCGCCATGGCCAACGAGGAAGGGTCGTGCGGACAGACGTAGCAGGCCCCGTCTTCCAGACGCGGGTCGTAGCAGGCGACGCGGCCGAAAGGAACGCCGCTTGGATCCACCGCGGCATCGCACCATGCGCGGCCCGTGTGGACGGCGATCGCCGAAAGTGCCGCCCTCGCTCCAGGGCTATCAAGGGCGCATAAGATCAGGTCGAACTGCGCGTAGTCCCCCAACCCCACACGCGAGAGGTCGGCATGCACCGGATTCACTCGCCAGGAGGAATTGAGGCTGCGAAGGGAGATGGCACGCGCCTGCGCCTTCGGTAAGCCGACCATGTTTTCCGCGAAGCCCTGGTTACCGAGATTCTCTTCGGAGACCACATCTTTGTCGATGATGGTCGTGGGGATGCCGAGCATCGCCAGGTGCGGCAGCACGCAGCCGCCGAGCGCGCCCGCGCCCACCAAGACCACACTTGAGGCGTGCAGTTGCGACAATCCACAGCCGAGGCGCTGGCTCCGCCGCAGTCGAGACCAGCGCAATTCAGGGCTCACGGCCGGCCTCTGGGAACCCAGCAAATGCCGACCGTGGAAGCCTTGCAGCCACCGCATTTCGGATCGTAACTAAAACAATCAGAATGGTGCGGAGAATCACAGTAGCAGCAAACTACACATGGCTCCCCGGCCGCCAGCCGCGCCTTGCAGCGCGCGCAGGCCACACCGTCACGGTGCTCCGCGAGTGGGGCGGGTTCGTGGCGGGATTCGGCGCTCACCACGAAGATGCTTTCCCCATCCCGCACTTCATCCAAATGCGCCAGCGCGCACAATGGCAGCGCCGGTAGGCCGTTGACGGATACTCCTTGCCCGGCCAGCAGCAGCGCCCGCCCTCCCGGTAGCGAAATCAACGTCGCCCGCGCGGTGAGACTGCAACTCGCAGAGGCAGGCAACTCCCGTGCCTCCCATTCCTCTTCCAATGGATCCCAGGTCCAAATCAACATCGCGTTCGCTCCGAGGGTTCTATTCTGCGGCCTTTTTCTTGGCCTTCCTATTGCGGTTGCGACGGGCGGGCTGAGACGCGTCACCAGCGGCACCTACCTTGCCGTCACCGGCGTCAGCGACGCCGTGGCGGCGCCGCAAACGCAGCCGCTCGCGCAGCAGCTTCCACGCCCGGCGTGTCACCGTGAGCATTTCCGTCCGCCCATCCACGCCGTCGAACAACAGGAGCGGCGTTCTGCCGCTGGTATCCAGCGACGAGATCTTCAGGGCGTTGACCACCAGCGCGCGCGAAATGGGATAGAAGATCTCCTCTCCCAACATCGCCAGTTCGCGCGTCAATTTCGTCAGCCGCCGGTACGGGGTCCAATAGATACCGCGCCCCGTCCGCACGTACACACGGGCCGGATCGAATCGCCAACCACGCTCGATGCCGATCGCCACCAACTCTCGCGGCGCGCTGGAGCCCAGAAACGCATATGCGATCTCTGCGGGCGGCAGCAGCACGATCTTCCCCGTGCGCTCGCCCATCGGCAGTACTTCGATCCGGGCCAATCGCATTTGCAGGCGTGATTCGTGGTTCATGTTTCAGCCCTCCGATTGGTTAACGCCGCCGAGGGCACTGCGCTTTCACTTAGTACTGGCCTTGCGGATGAATGGCAATCGAGTTAGTCGGCTATCCGACTTGGGTTGACGGTCCGAAATGTAATGGATAGCCTCCGCGTGCGGCGTAAGACGGCGCCCTCTAACTTGTCCGTTTTGCGGGCTGGAATACCGTGCTTCCAAACGGAGCGAGCGTCGCCAGAGAGCACGACGGCGCTCCTCGGGTAGATGATGAATTCCCGCTTGATCCCGAGTTTGGGTAGCACGAGCCGATACGCGCAGGGCGAGAGCAGAGAGAACGTGACGACGTCCTTTCCGAAGCAGAGCAAATCATCGATGTGGTCGTTAATCCCCGCGCCAGGTTCGTATTCCTGAATCGTACACTGCGTAGCCATCGATGCCAT
The DNA here is from genome assembly GCA_031292755.1 of Candidatus Sulfopaludibacter sp. GTDB lineage: Bacteria > Acidobacteriota > Terriglobia > Bryobacterales > Bryobacteraceae > Sulfopaludibacter. The sequence goes on along the minus strand of JARLGM010000208.1, from coordinate 3,465 downwards.
CCACCCCTTATCGCGGATCCATCGCGCCCAGGCGGCCAGCCATTCGGGCAAAGGCCCGAGCGGTTCAAGCATTCGCGTAGCATAGATGTAGCGGTAACCGTAACGTTGCGCGCGACGCGCGTAGTCCACTTCCCAGCGGGCCGAATTCTCCTCGATGCGGTACACGAGGTCATTCCCCTGATCGGCAGTCAGAATATCCTGGTGGAGAAGGAACCCCGGAACATCATCAACCGGCGCATCGGGCGCGATGATCGAAGAACGAAGGCTTCGATCGGCCGTCAGAATATTCGGAGGGAGGCCCAATCCAGGAACATCACTAACCGGCGCATCGGGCGCGACGATTGAAGGACGAAGACTACGAAGAGTCACCGAGAAGCGTTCCCCCAGTACCGGCCACACCTTGTGCTGGTAATCCCACCGGGCCGGTCCCGACATAATATAAAGCGAACCATGGGTCGCGGTGAATCGGGCAGTGGCTTTTTGGGACCCGACCGGACGGTAGCCCAGCTTACCGTCGCCACCGAAACTGGCCCCCACGATGCAATCGCCGCCAAACTTGACGGAGTCCGTGTGCCAATCGATCCCGGCGCCCGGCGGGTATCGCTGGACGATGCACTGGTCGAAGGTGGTGCCCTTCGGGCAAACCATCAGAGCCATTTCAACCAGGCCCGTCAACCAGGGCGGGAACTCCGGGGCAGGTAGGAGTTGCCGGCCCGCGGCAACATACTCCCAGCCGAAACACGCGGAGTCGCGTTTCATCTGCCGTCCGCGGAAGAAATCGTGCCGGAACCGGAGTCCCAGAAGAATCGAGAGGAAATGAGAACTTTGCTCGGGCGTCAGGAAATTAGGGAAGACCAAGAGACCGTTGAGTAATTCCATGTTTTTTGCACCTCCTCTAAAGGTTTGTTCGCGGCCTCTCGGCCGGAAGCCACAGTTTTGGTTGACGGTCACTGCCAGTTCGACGCCCAATTCGGCACCGGATCACAATCACCAAGTGTTGGGTTCGCCGTGGGCCGGGCCCAGGCAGGAAACGCGCATCAAACCGTCCACCGGCGAAACGGGTGCGCCAGACGGCACACGCGATCTTCTGCCGCGGCTTCCGAATCCGCGGCACCCTACGACCACAATGAGCGCTGTCGAGAATGAACCACGGTGGCGGCTGAACAGTGCGGGCAGGCGAATAGCAGCGCTCGCCCGAGCACCCGATGGAACGGGCTACGCGCTGCCATTTTTCGCCATGGCCGGCCCTGGGACCGGCGATGGCGGGGGCAATCTCGCGCATGACGGTATTCAATACCTCCGCTTCGCTGTTCAGTTCCTCCATACGGCGCAAAAGAGTGATGATCTTGCGCCCATGTCGGCAACGGCCGAAACGGCGCAACGCCTTGTCCAACTCCACGAGCCATCCCTGCCGCCCGTGCTCCGTTACTAAACCCTGCGCGAATCTCGCCGTTATGGCCGAACCCATGCTCGCCGCTCCTTTTGAGGTCGTGACGGCTTGCTGTAATAACGCTCGGAGGGAGTCAACCTTTCAGTCGGACACTCGGGCGGATCACAGCGCCACCCGCGGAGGTTCAGATCAGCACTGGTACACTCGCACATTATTGACTAAAACCTCTGCGGTACCGATGTGCGTCGATCCGGATAGCCGACCGGAACGGCACGGACCGCTACGTTCAGAGTCTCGTAGAACTCGTTTCCGGTGAAGACCATTTGGGGCCCGCCCAGCAATGAGGATGCGTGACCCGGGACGATCGGAATTCGGAGGCAAGAAAACGAGGACGAGGCCGACGCGGGCGATCATTTAATTCCGAGAATTGTTGCCCGCTCGCGCTAATCAATCCACGGTAACTTACCGTCTGGTGACCACACGTGAGCCCATTCAGGACGCGTCGGCCACCCACGATGCTCACCCCAAACACCAAGAGACGCAGCCTTAGAGAAATTCCGAGAATCTCAGCCCTTCGCGGCGTTCCTTGGCTTTCTTGCTTTAACCGGCATCGAGAACGAACGTCAAGTCACGTTGCTTTTGATTCTGCCTCGCGTGACTACCGACAGTCAGCACCATAGGAGCCGGTAACCTTAAGGCAACCACGCGGAACTTCCCCAGCAATTTCTCCGGCGGGTAGTCAGAAACGCGGTTGAACCGTTGCACAGCGATCCGTAGAATCAATCAGATGGGCTTGACCCCAATGCCTCCGGAGCAAAAGGTCAATGAGTGGCTGACCAGCGAGGCTGTAGAAAAGATGAAGGAGGCACGCGGAGCGCATACTACACCGTGGCAAAACCGTGACAAAACCCCTCGCGTTGAGCCTACTTGAGTTGCCTTTGAGCGAAAAGCAGATTCCCCAAGTTGTTGAAAAACTTGAAAGTGGAGGTAAACCTATAGAAGCTTTGGAGACGGCCTAACTGCGCCCAAGGCAGGTGCGCTACCAGGCTGCGCTACGCCCCGACATTTTGTGCTTCTTTGATTTTAAACCACTTCCAATATTTTCGATACTGTCTGTCCGGCCGCCCAAATCGGGCTAAAATCGCTCCGACCGTGACAAAACCGTGACAAAACCCCATCAGTTGACCTTCGTGTCAAAACCCGCGCCGCTTTCGTTCGGGTTGATCTTCTGCAGGGCCTCCCTTTTCATCTGCAGTTTCATCTGCGAGTACTTCTTGAACACCTTCGCGTCGCCTTGCCGCAACAACTGCGTCACCCACTCATCCGCCACGCCGCCCGCGCTAACCCGCATTTCTCACAAGTGATCGATTGGTCCAAGGAGCGGTGGGCGGCTGGCATGGACAGGGAGGAAACGGCTGAAAATCGGCATACACCTCTGCAACGTGTATAGTGCAGATGCGGCGCGAGCCTGCCTTCACGCCAAAAAGTGACTGAAAATGCTGGCGATCAACCATGGCAAGGCAAAGCTCCGCCCAGCCCCTCGACTGCCACATTCCTGAAGTAATGGTTGAGCCGTGTGCCGCTCAACCCGCAGGTACAGCTACGGCCGGCAGTTGGGTATGGACGCGGGCAAACAGCGCCGCCCAGGGATAGCTCGCCGCCATCGACAAGCAGATGCGCCGCACGCTGACACGCACGCGCGCCCCGATCTTCAGTAAGCGCGTGCGAATCGTGGACACTTGCGCTTGCGCCAACTCGGTGTCCTTCACACCCAGACGTCGCAGCCCGCAGACCAGCACGTAGGCCATAGCGGAAAGATACATTCGCATTTGATTCGCTCTCATGCTCTCGCTGCTGACGCGATCCGCAAACAGGCTGAACTGCTCCTTGATCCGGTTCTCCATCTCCCCACGCGCGCAGTAGAGATTTTCGTAGAGTGCTTGCGCGGCCCATTCCTCCTGACTCAGTGAGGTCACCACAAGGCGCGGATTCTCCTTGCTGTCGATGTGCTCGGCCTTGGCTGTAACGGGTCGCAATTCTTCCCCGCATAGCGAGCAGTTTTTCTCAGATTAGTT
>JARLGM010000207.1 GCA_031292755.1 Candidatus Sulfopaludibacter sp. | reverse complement strand
CAGAATCGGGAAAGCAGCGTAATATGCCCACTTTGTCAGATTCTCGCGCAGAGCGTTATTGAGGAAATCGGCCAGGACAATGGTGTCTTTGTCCGTGAGTTTGGGTGTGCGGTGAAAAAACAAATAGCCCGCGGCAAGGGCCAGCACCACCGCGGCAGCGGGAACAAACACGGCGCGCCGCGGAGTGCGTGGACCGGTGGGCGCGAGTGCCGCGGACAAATCGCGCACCATCTCCCGCGCCGACTGATACCGCCTGGCCGGCTCCTTTTCCAGCGCCTTCGCAACGATGGCCTCCACTTGCAGCGGCACGTCCGGCCGGAGCGTTCGCAACTTCGCCGGCTCGGCGTGCACAATAGCGTTCATAGCGGCGAGGTGGCCCTCTCCGTCAAACGGAGGCCGGCCCGCCAGCATCTCGTATAGCACCGCTCCCAGGCTCCACAGGTCGGTGCGGCAATCCAGAGCCTTGCCCGCTGCCTGCTCGGGAGACATGTACAGCGGCGTGCCTTTTGTGGAACCGTCCAGCGTCGCGGTAGCGTCGCTGGATTTGGCCAGGCCGAAATCGATGATGCGGGTCACGCCATCCCGGGCCACGATCACGTTGCCCGGCTTGATATCGCGATGCAGGATGCCGCGTTCGTGAGCCCTGGCGAGACCCGCCGCAATCTGTCGCGCGATTTCCAGGGCTTCGCCAACCGGCATCCTCGGGCCCGTGCTTCCCGCCGCGATCCGTTCGCGCAGGGTGACACCCTCGTGGAACGCCATGGCGATGAACAGGTCGCCGCTGGGGGCTTCGTCGATATCGTGGATCACCACGATGTTGGGGTGATCCAGCGTGGATGCGGCACGCGCCTCCGCCTTCAGCCGGCCCTTCAATTCATCGTCATGACGCAAATGCGGCGGCAGGAATTTCAGGGCTACCAGCCGGTTCAGCTTCGTGTCGAATGCTTTGTAGACCACGCCCATGCCGCCCGCGCCCAGCATTTCCAGGATCCGGTAGTGGGATACGGTTTGCCCGGCCCATTGCGTGGCGGTAGAGTCCGCGAGTCCCGGCAGCTTCGCCGCGACCGGACTATCCAGAAAACTTCCCGCCTCCTTCTCCGACGCCATCAGCGAGAGCACTTCCCGCTCCAGCGTCTCGTCACCCCCGCACGCCTGCCGCAGGAATGCTTCGCGTTCGCCGGAAGGACGCTCCCAGGCGGCGTGCAACAGGCTATCGATTCGTTTCCAGCGTTCGGAGTCCATCAGGTGACCCGCCAGTCAGTTCGCGGTAGAGCCATGCCTTGGCCGTGCGCAGATCCCGCCTCACGGTGACGGCCGAGACCTTGAGCACCTCTGCCGATTCTTCCAGGCTGAGCCCGCCAAAGAAGCGCATCTCCACCACCTGCGCCTTGCGTGGATCGAATCGTGCCAGAGTGTTCATGGCGTCATCCAGCGCTATCAGGTCGGTGCCAGGGTCGCCGCCCACCACCACGGCTTCGTCCAATGAGACGTGCACCACACCTCCCCCGCGTTTGAGGTTGCGCCGCCGCGCGTGCTCCACCAGAATGCGCCGCATCAATTGGGCCGAAACCGCGAAAAAATGTGCCCGGTCCTGCCACTGCATGCGCTTGTAATCCACCAGCCGCACGTAGGCTTCATTCACCAAAGCCGTGGCTTGCAGGCTGTGCCCGGCGCGCTCCCGCCTCATGTAGCGCCGCGCCAGCCGGTGGAGTTCCTCGTACACGATGGGAGTCATCTTTTCGAACGCACCCCGGTCGCCCGCGCTCCAGGCGCGCAGAAGGGCGCTGACATCGCCGGCGGCCCCATCACCCATGGGCTGAATTATAGCGCAGGCTCGTGATCGCTTCCGCGCGCATCCTGCGCCTACTCCCAGTGGAGGAACACAATATGACATCCATCGTTACTTCGCTTGCCGTGGGCAGCCTGCTGTCCGCCGCCGCCATCGCACAGCCGCCGGGCTATACCGTCACCGACCTGGGCACGCTGCCCGGCGGAACCTTCAGCCAGGCGAGCTTCGTGAGCAACAGTGGCCTGGTAACCGGCGTGGCCACCGCTGCTGACGGCACGCAGCATTCCGTTTTGTGGCTGGGCGGACGGATCATCGACATCACTCCCAGAGCGAAAGGCCAGAACAGCGAAGCCTTCAGCTTCAACCAGTGGGGACAAGCCTCGGTGCAAGCCGAAGTCGCCACTAAAGATCCAAACAACGAAAACTTTTGCGCCTACGGCAGCGGCCTCAAATGCCTGCCGTTCCTGTGGGTATACGGCTCCATGATTCCGCTGCCCACGCTGGGCGGCAACAACGGTTCAGTGGGCAACATCAACAATCGCGGGCTGATGGCCGGATTTGCCGAAAACAGCACGCGCGACCCCGAGTGCCCGCCCGGAGTTTCCCTCTCCGGTACCGGACCCCAGGTTCTCGACTTCGAAGCCGTCGTCTGGGGGCCCGGGATTAATCAGGTACGCGAACTCCGCCCGCTGCCCGGCGACACCGTCGGAGCCGCGCTCTGGATCAACGACGACGGTCAGGCGGTGGGCATGTCGGGCTCCTGTGCCGACACCGAGCTCCCCCCACTGGCATTCGGCCCGCACGCCGTGCTCTGGGATAGAGACGGCACGCCTACCGACCTCGGCAATCTGGGCGCGGCCGTCCTGAATGTCAGCCTGTCCGTCAATAATCAAGGTCAGGCGGTTGGCTTTTCCTCCCTGACCCCACACAGTTCGCCTTTCAACGGGACGCACGCCTTTCTGTGGACCAGGGGCACCGGTATGCGGGACCTGGGAACGCTGCCCGGTGACGTGGTGACAGGTGGCACGGCGATCAACGATCGCGGCCAGGTGGTCGGCCCTTCGTTCGATCCAGACGGCAACCCGCGCGCGTTCCTCTGGCAGAACGGCGTGATGAGCGATCTGAATACCCTTGCTCCGGGCTCGCCCTTGTACCTTTTATTTGGAACGGCGATCAATTCCAGTGGGCAGATCGCCGGCTTTGGCGCCACCAGCACCGGCGACATCCACGGCTTTCTGGCGACCCCGGGGAACGGCAGGGCGGCCGGCCAGAGCGCTGGGGCCGAGTCTGAGGGCGCCGTGAGTCCGATGGTTCTCCCCGAAGAAGTTCGCAGGCTGATCCGGCAGCGGCTGCCCTCCGGACTCGGTGTCCGGAAGTAACACAACACTCGCACCGGCGGCAGGGCAGGCGACGAATACCGCTCGCCTGCCCCCGCCCCACTGTAGAATAAAAGCGGTGCCTCTCGTCCCTCCCTACATCGAATCGCTGCGGCCCTACGAAGCGGGGCGGACCATCGAATCCGTCCGCAAACAGTACGGGCTCTCGCACATCGCCAAACTGGCTTCCAACGAAAATCCGCTGGGAGTGTCGCCCAAGGCGGTCGAGGCCATGGTCAAGGTGGCCGGCGGGTTGAATATCTACCCCAATGGCGGCCTGGACCTGCGTGAAGTGCTGGCCAGCGCCTACGATGTCAAGGTGGAGAACGTGATTGCGGGGGGCGGATCGGAGGGCATTATGTCCAATATCATCCGCGCCTTCCTGTGCGACGAGGACGAAGTGCTGACCACCGAAGCCGCCTTCATCGGCTTCCAGGTGCTGGCGAAATCGCGCGGCGTGACGTATCGTACCGTGCCGTATCGCGACTGGGGCTACGATCTTCCGGCCCTGGCCGGGCAGATCAACGCCAACACCAAGATCATCTATCTGGCCAACCCTAACAACCCCACCGGCGCCATCTTTACGCGGCACCAGTTCGACGAATTCTACAAGCACGTTCCGGAGCGCGTGCTGATCATTCTGGACGAAGCCTATTTCGAGTACGCCAAGGACAATCCGCGGTATCCCGATTCCATGCACTACCGCTACGACAACGTGATTACCCTGCGCACGTTTTCGAAAGTCTACGGACTCGCCGGCGCGCGCATCGGCTACGGCTTCGCGCACGAAGAGCTGATTCGCAATCTGCTGAAAGTGAAACTGCCGTTCGAGCCTTCCAGCACCGCGCAGGCCGCCGGGATTGCCGCCCTGGCCGATCCGGAATTTCTGCACCGCTCGCTGGAGTTGAATGCCCGCGGGCTCCGTTATCTCACCGAGGGCCTCACCGACCTGGGGCTGACCGTGGTGCCTTCGCAGGCCAATTTCGTCATGACCGTTTTGCCCACCGGGCAGGACGCGAGCCGTGTTTTTGAAGAACTGCTGGCGCAGGGCGTGGTGGTGCGCCCGTTAAAGGCATTCGGGCTGCCGCATTGCCTGCGGATTTCCACTGGCACCGACGACGACAATCGCCTCTGCGTCGAGGCATTGAAGAGGAGTTATGCCGCAAATCTTGGAGCATCCCACACCGGTTGAAAAAGACTTCCTGCCGTTGAACGGCACCGATTACGTGGAGTTTTACGCAGGCAACGCGCGCCAATCCGCCTATTACTATCGCAGTGCCTTCGGGTTCCGGCTGGTGGCGTATCAGGGTCCGGAGACGGGCGTCCGCGACCGCGCATCGTACGTCCTGGTGCAGGATAAGATTCGCTTCGTGCTCACCACGGCGCTCGCGCCGGAGCACGCCATTAACGATCATGTCCGCCGGCACGGCGACGGCGTCCACGATATCGCCCTGTGGGTGGACGATGCCGCCTCCGCGTGGCGTGAGACCACCGGGCGCGGAGCGAGCAGCGTGCGGGAACCGGAAATCCTGCGCGACCAGTTTGGCGAGGTGCTTGTAGCCGCCATCGGCATCTACGGCGATACCGTCCATACCTTTGTGGAACGCCGCAATTACACCGGCCCGTTTCTGCCGGGCTTCGTGGCCGTCGAAGGCGAAGACCCCGTGGCGCGCCCTGTGGGCCTCAAGTACATCGACCACATGGTGGGCAACGTAGGCTGGGGCGAGATGAACCGCTGGGTGGACTTCTATCGCGATGTCATGGGCTTCCGCATGTTCAAGCACTTCGACGACAAGGACATTTCCACAGAATACTCGGCGCTCATGTCCAAAGTGATGTCCAATGGCAACGAACGCGTGAAGTTTCCCATTAATGAACCCGCGGAGGGCAAACGGAAATCGCAGATCGAAGAGTATCTGGAGTTTTATCACGGTCCCGGCGTGCAACATATCGCCATGGCCACCGGTGACATCATCGAAACGGTAAGTGCGCTGAAGCGGCAGGGCGTGGAGTTCCTGCGCGTGCCTAACACTTACTACGATGACTTACTCGTGCGCACGAGCCCGATCGATGAACCTATCGCCGCCCTGCGGGAACTCGGCATACTGGTGGATCGCGACGATGAAGGCTACATGCTTCAGATCTTCACCCGCCCCGTGGAAGACCGCCCCACGCTGTTCTACGAGGTGATCCAGCGCAAAGGCAGCCGCAGCTTCGGCAAGGGTAATTTCAAGGCGCTGTTCGAAGCCATTGAGCGCGAACAAGAGCGCAGGGGGAATCTGTAAAAAATGTACCCGCTCAAAAGAGGGAAATTCGCCAAACAGGCCCACGTTGGAATCCCTGAGGGGACTTTCGAAGAAGAACACGGCCGCAAAGGCTTCTACGGCAAGAGCTCGCATCTCTATCACGCGCATCCGCCCACCGGCTGGATCCGATTCGAAGGCAAACTGCGGCCCCACCTGTTCGATTTGAATAAGCTTGAGCCATCGGACATGCACGACCCCAACGGTATGCCGGTGGCCTTCCTGGGCAACGACGACGTGACCCTGTATGTCTCGCGGCGATCCCAGGCGATGCCGTTCTATTACCGCAACGCCGATGGCGACGAGTTACTGTTCGTGCATCGCGGGCGCGGCACCATCGAGACGGATTTCGGGCCGATGACGTACGAGCCGGGCGATTACGTGGTGCTGCCGCGCGCGGTGACTTATCGCGTGCTGCCCAAGACGGACGACAATTTCTTCCTGATCATCCAGTCGCGCACCGAATTCGAACAGCCGGACAAGGGCTTGCTGGGCCACCATGCGCTCTATGATCCCGGGTCGATCACCGTGCCCGAGCCGGCTCCGCACTTGGGCGGCGGCGATCGGGAATGGGAAGTGCGCATCAAGGTGGATGAGGAATTCTCCAAGGTGTTCTACCCGTTCAACCCCATCGACGTGGTGGGATGGAAGGGCGACCTGACCGCCTGGAAAATCAATATGCGCGACATCCGGCCCGTGATGAGCCATCGGGCGCATCTGCCGCCGAGCGCGCACACTACATTTGTCACCGAAGGCGCGGTGGTGTGCAGCTTTTTGCCGCGGCCTCTGGAGCAGGATCCCGAGGCGCTGCGTGTGCCGTTCTTCCATCGCAACACGGACTACGACGAGTTCCTCTTCTATCACGACGGCGATTTTTTCAGCAAGGACAACATCAAGCCGGGGTACGCCACGCTGCATCCGCGCGGCATTCATCACGGGCCGCATCCCAAGGCGCTCGCCAATCAGCATAAGAAGACGCAAACCGACGAGTACGCCGTAATGCTGGACGGCTTGAACCCCATTCACGTGCTGCCCGCGGGTGAGCAGGTGGAATGGCAGGATTACTGGGCGAGTTGGAAATAGCCCCTACTGCTGTCCTGCTGCCGTGCCCCCACGGCCTTGGTTGCCCGGCCTCTTCTCAGGAGCGCCTTCTGGCGAACACGCGCCGGTCCGACCTGTATCATGGATGTACTAGGAGGTAGCGATGCGTATTTCCGCCTTTCTCGCACTGCTACTGGCTGTCTCGCCAGGCATCATCCAGGCCCAGTGTTCCCCGTCGCCAGCAGTCCAAACGGCGATTGACGAACTGCCCACTCGGTTTACCCGGTCCACCTGGCAAAAATACGACGAAGACCTGCGTGCTCTGCGTGCCCGCTTTCCTCAAGACCTGTTCGTGCAACGCAAATTCATCCAGCGATCGAGGCGCAAGTTCGGGGATGACAAAGTGCTTGCCGAATACAAAGCGCGCCACGACAAGCAACCGGACGATCCGGTATCGGCTTATTTGTACGCGCTCGCCCTGGAGGGACGCCAGTCGGGAGAATCGATCAAGATCTTTAAGGACGCCTTGGCGAAGTCGCCCGGATTTCCGTGGCCGCACCTCGGACTGGCGGAAGTCTACAGTACCCCGGTTTTTCTGAACAACCAGGAGCGGCTGAAGCACCTCCAGTCCTTTCTGACGGCGTGCCCCGACGCTCTGGAAGGTTACTCCTACCTTACCGACGGTGACGGCAAGGCGGTGCTGGCGTCTTATGCCGCCAAGCTACGCGTCTTGCTCCTGCCGTGCACGGACTATCCGGCCATCGGCGCTTATGCCATGCTGTGGTCGCTCGAATTCAAGGCGCAGGCGCCATCGGAATATGACGGCGTCCGCCAGCAGATCGCCGAGGATTTGCAGCGGATTCGAGCGTTAAAGCGTGAGGATCAGCGGCAGTGGTACTACACGCTCGAAGAAGGCTACAAGCTGGCCAAAGATCAGAAGCAAGCCGATTGGGCCCACGACGAGCGGCAACGCAAGCTGCCCGAGGCTTGGGAATTGTACTCTATGTCGAAATGGTACAAGGAGCATCCGCAGCCGAACAGCGACGACTCCGCCGCCAAAAAACGCGCCTATTATGCCGATCTTTTGAAGCAATCGGATCAGTGGTTGAAGCAGCGCCCGGAGATGGCGAGAATCTGGGACGCCCGGCTGCAAGCCATGGAATATCTGGACGATGTTTCAGCCGCCGATGTGCTGACCGCCGTCAACACCGATTTGAGACTCACGATGGACGATATGGGTCCGGCCGGCCTGCTTCCATCCGAGTACTTAACGATCGCCAGGGTGCTCTGGAGAAAGCATCTTGAACCCGAGCGCCTGGTGGAACTGGCCCAAAAGGTGTTGGCGGAGGTAAAAGAGGAATCCGCTCAACCGATTTACTTCGATGGAGACGCCACGCAGCAGAACCTGCAGTATGGCAAGTTCTACCGGTCGGTCGATGCGGTCACCGGCTGCGAATACGAGGCCACGGGCTATGTAGACTGGAAGCAGCTTACAAAAGCGCGGCTCGTCCTCACCCGCATGGAGGACGAGCTACAAACCCTGAAGGCCGCCGCTGGCGAACAGGCTGATTTCAAAAAAGACTACACCACCCGCCTGGCTACGTGGTGGGCCTTGATGGCACGGACGGCCGAACTCGAAGGTCACGATCAGGATGCCATGGCCTACTACGAACATTCGCTGCTATCGCGCTTCGAGGCGCAATATGTGCCGGAGACTGGGCTTAAGGACGAAGTAGCGGACAATGCCCGCCGGATGTGGGCCAGGCTTGGAGGCACCAACGAGGGTTGGCAACTGTGGTACGGGAGTCAAGCCAATGTCCTGGCTACGCAGTCGACGCTTACATGGCAGGAGGTCAACGAACCCTTGCCCGCTTTCGAGCTTACCGACTTAAAAGGAAAGACATGGACCCAGGCGTTGTTGAAGGGTAAGACAACCTTCTTGAACTTCTGGGCGTCCTGGTGAGGATATTGCCGCGAGGAGTTGCCTCGCATCGAGAAGTTGGAACAGAAGTATACGGATCGTCCCCAAATCCAGTTTTTGACTCTGAACATAGATGACAATCCCGGATTGGTTGAGCCATTCATGGCTGAGAAGAAGCTCTCATTGACCGTGTTGCCGGCGTATAGCTACGTGTCGGACACTCTCAAGATCAACGGGTTACCGCAAAACTGGATCGTGGACGCGGCTGGAGTGGTGAAGCTGAAGGGGTTGGGTTACGACGCCACGGAGAAGTGGGAAACGGGAATGGCGGAGGCGATCGGAAAGGTGAAATAGGAGAGAGACCGGCAAGCGCAACGGCTCTGGTCGGAGCCGCGCGCGTCAGCAAGCGGTGTTTTTAATCCGTCGGTGAACTTCTAAGCTGCTAGCCGAGGGCCAGTTGGAAATAGCCCCTACTGTTGTCCCGCTGCCGTGCCGCCGCGGCCTCCGCCGCCGGGCGCGGGCTTCGGGAAGTCGTTGAAGTTCAGAATGGCGTTGGCCAGCATGTTGAACTCGCCCAGATTCTGCCAGCGATAAGCCGGGTTGGTGGCGTACAACACCACGTGCCCCTGTCCCACCGGGATATCCATAATCGCCGGGCGGCCGCGGGTTTCCGCCACGCCGCGCATCAGGCCACTCAACACCGAGCCATCCGTGCCGGGGAAGCGCATCAGAGTCCAGTTGCGACCGTCGTTGCCGGTCGCGCGCAGGAGCGGGCCCCCGGCCCATCGCACCGGAATTGTGGTCTTGTCGTAGCCATAGAAAATGGGGTGCGTGGGCTTGAGGATCTCGGCTTCTACGATCGGCCCGGGCGCATAAAACGCCGCCGTCGTGCGCGCCGCGTCTACGGTGCGCGTGATGCCCATTTCCGCGGGGAAGAAACTGGCCGCGCCCAGCGTGAGCAGCACGCCACCATCGTTGACGAACTTATCGAACTCGGCCACACCCGGCAATCCCATCCCGCCGGTGATATCGGCCGATTCGCCGTACGCGCCAAGCGAGGGGAACGAGGGAGTCTTCTGGTAGTCGATGGCCTTACCGCGGCTCTCCACATCGAAGATCAGGCCCTTGGCGCCGCCTCGTCCCTGGCTCGGAATCACAATCACGTCGTAAGAGCCGCGCAGACCGCCCTGCTTGATGCGCTCTTTGTAGATGAGGTCGTAAGGCACTTCGAAATGATCCAGCGCATAGCGGACCCAGCCCACGTCCTGCGTGCTGCCCCAGGTGCTGAACACGGCCAGTCGAGGCAGGTCCACGAGGTGCTTGGCAACGCCCGGCTCCTGTGCCAGTTCCACCGCCTGCAGGCCCAGCTTTTCGACTTCTGCTTTCACTCGCGGGTTGGACGGCACCATCATCGTTCCCGCGGGCAACGTGGTATCGCCCACCTTGGTGGATTGCTCGATGGCCTCGAACTTCAGATCCTTCAACCGGTAGCGTAGCGTGGCGATGTAATTCGAACCGTTGTGCAGGATCGCAGTCACCGGGCCGCCGCCCTTCACCGCGCCGTTGATGTTGAGAACATCGACCGGCTGCACCGGCACGTCGAGCAGGGCTTTGTCGCCGATTTCCTTCACCTCGGCATGGCTCATCATGCCCATGGTCCAGGCGGTATCGTCATAAGTGGTGAGGCTGGCGTCGGGGTAGTTCTGCTTTTCCAGCAGGATTTTGGCCAGCCGGCCGTACGGTTGGTTGCGTTTGACGATGAGGGAGCCCGCCGGGAAGGTGCCGTCCTTGAGCTTCACTTCGGCCGTGGCGCGCCCCACTTCAATGCCTTGCAGCCGCAGAATATTGACGATGAACGCCACGCGCGTCATGTCCGGTTGCACCGGCAGCACATAGCCGAACGGCGCCTCGGTTTCGCCGCTCTTGACCGAGTTGCGGCTCTTCATGTAAAAATTCTCCAGCACCGTCTTGGAGAATGCCGACGTCAGTTCGAGCGCGGAGAGCACGCCCGTCTCCATATAATTGGTGTTGTTGCGCATGCTCCACACCAGCGTGCGCGGAGGGGGCAGGGGACGGTACCAGTCGCGCGCCGTCATTCCGCCGCCGCGTCCCCCACGGCCGCCGCCGCCCGCGCCGCCCCGGCCAGCGTCCGGAGCCGCCGCCGCTTCAGGCGCTCCGCCGCCACCACCAGGCCCACCTGCGCCGCCGATGGTGCGCGGCATGGTATTGGCGCCGCCGTTGCCCATGGTCTCGTACATGCGCAGCATCCCGTTGTGATTCGAAGACATAAAGCCCAGGTAGCCGGGCGACCACATGTCCACAAACGCGTGGGTCCACACGCCGGGCATGCCGTAGCCGATCATTTTGGTCAATTCGAAATCGGAGAACCACGGCAGTTCGGCGTACAGAATGGGATCCAGCGTGGGGTTCTGTGGGGTCTGGCCGCTGAAGGTATACATCAGGGGTTCGGATTCATGCAGGTCGTGCATGATGGGCGGGTGCCATTCCAGGTAGAACTTCAGCCAGTTCCGCATGGTCACCTGGGAGTAGTTGATGTCGCGATTGTTGTCGTGGTAGATGTACTTGCCCCAGTAGGGCGGGCCGGGCACGCGGTCGTTCTCGCTTTCCTGCGAGAGCATGTGGTGGTCGTACCAGTCCACGTAGCGGTCGCGGCCATCCGGTTCGGCGGCGGCGCTCATCATCACGATCACGTTCTTGCGGATCTGATCGTAGAGGGGAGTTTCTTCGGCGGCCAGCCGGTAGGCCAGTTCCATCAGCATCTCGGGCGGGCCGGTTTCGGCGCTGTGCAGGCCGCCGGTGAACATGTAGATGGGCTTGGCCTTGGCGATGATGTCCTTGGCCTGGTCTGCCGTGAGACCGCGCGGGTCCGCCAGTTTGGCCAGGTATCCTTTATATGTGTCCAGATTGCGAATGGTGTCTTCATCGGAAACGGCGATCACCAGGCACTCGCGCCCTTCATCCGTTTTGCCGATCTGGAAAACCTTCACGCGCTTGGACGCGGCGGCCAGCGCGTTATAGTACTTTGCCAGGTCGGCAGTGTGGGTCAGTTTCTTGGGAGCCCCGCTGTAGTATCCCAGGACGTCCTTCACCGTGGGGATGCCCGGCACTTTTGGTAGATGGTCTACCAGTGGACTCATGAAGTCGGGCTGGGTTGTCCACTCTTTGACCAGCTTGGCGTACTCGTCGTCCTGCGGCTGCAACTTGGTCTGCGCCACGATCACGACTGTGGCGGCGGCTGCCAGGATGGCGGCAGCAAACGTGCGCGAGACTCTCACGGAACCCTCCGTTAACGCAAACTATGGAATGATTCGAATTCTACTCCATTCCACGGGATGGCGCCAGTAGGGCAGGTCTCCTGTCGACGCCAAATGATAATGTCCTAATCGTGCCAGGTAGAAATGTCCTATT
>JARLGM010000206.1 GCA_031292755.1 Candidatus Sulfopaludibacter sp. | reverse complement strand
TATTCCTTGATCGGGTTGCTCGCCAGCATTGCCCGTCTCCGCTTCACCGGCACACGCAGATTAACATGCACCCCGCCGAGCGCCAGGGAGAAGGGGACATTTCTACTTTGCCAGAGAGGGGACATTTCTACTTTGCCTTGACAAAGCCGCATTGAAGGTTGATCAGACGCTCGAAAGCCTGTAGAATTATGATCATTATGGCTGGCACAAGGATGGTCGCCCGGTTCGATGAGTCGTATTGGGAGGACCTGAAGCGTACTGCGCACGAAGTGGCAGGCTGGCCAGAATGGAAAAAGGGAGAGATCGGCGTTTCCACTCCGACTACGAGCCGTTCGGCTCACGAAGGTACGCCGAGACTCTCTCGGGAACAATATCGCGAGGAAAAGAATTCCCGCTGATATTGCAGTTCTATTCGGCTTTATTTGGGCTGCAATACCCCCTTACCTGATCTGAAGGTCACTGATGCGCATTTCGCTCCGCCCGAACGCGACACTCCCACCAAAAAGGCGCAACCCGCGCCGATACAATGTTGTTCGGGTTCGGTCGCTGAAGGTTGCCGCGTTATCAGCGACACAGTCGTCCCCACGGACGGATGGGGACTGATGAACGCCATGACCCAATTGGAAGTGCAAACGTGCTAGTAGCAGCTAACTAATAGGCCGCTCCCAGGTGGTCCCCCGACTCGGAAACTGGTGCCGCTCCCGAGGACACTGGAGGTTCCGCGTATCTTGACTGGACGGTATTTGGAATGAACTGCTGTTTACCCCCTCCAGGCCCAGCGCGCCATCTCCGTCAACTTCGGGGGCTTGCCCTGCATCAGGATGGCCACGCGGAAGATCCGGGAGGCGGCCCAGACGGTGGCGGCGGCGAAGAGGGATACTCCGGCCAGCCCCACCCACGGCTGCCACGCCGGTACGCCCTCGGTGTTCGCCTGCCTCAGCAGCATCAGGATGGGGGTGAACGGCGGAACCAGCGACATTACCGTCGCCATCGCGCCGTTGGGCTGCCGGAGCACCGTGACCAGCATGAACATGGGGATGAGGCAGGGCATCAGCAGCACAATGGCCAGGTTCTGAGCGTCCTGCGGGGTACTGCAACAGGCTCCCAGAGCGGCGGCGTACGCGCAGAGCATCACCACGTCGGCCAGCAGGTATGCGTAAAACCAGGGAATGATACTCAGCGGCAGCAGGCCGGCGATTCCCAGGGCGTTCACCGCCAGCACGCCCGCCACCACGTACAAAAGCGAACTGGTCACCGAAACGCCCACCGCCCCCAGCACCTTCCCGGACATCAACTCTAACGGCGTCGCGGCGCCCAGCAGAGTCTCCACCACGCGCTGGCTCTTATCCTGGGTGACATTCTGGAGCATGGGCGCGGAACCCACCATCACGATCATGGCCAGGATCATGGCCACTGCGAAGGGCACAAAGAAGCCTTCCAGCTCGCTGCGTTTGCGCGCTTCGCGGATTTCGCCGGTCTTTTCGTCACGCTCGACCAGGCTGAGTCCTTCCACCGGTACAGTGGCCATCAGGCCGGTATTGCTTTTGATGTCGACTCCCAAGCGCGCCAGTCGCGCCAGGCGCACGCCGTCGTTGATGGGGCCGGTCAGCCAGCCGCGCAGTTCATCGATCCCGCCCGCGTTGGTGTAATAGGAAACGCGCGTGGCGGGGTCGGTTTTGGTGGCGCTGCCGAAGGGCTGCTCCTCTTCCACGGGCTTTTGCGGCAGCAGGGCATCCTTGCCGATATCGAGGAATGCCGCCACTTCCTTGCGCCGCACGCGGCCGGAGAGGGCCAGCAACTGGTCCTTGGAATCGCCATCCGGCGCGATCACCTCGAACACGTACCGGGGCACAATCTGCTGGTGGGTTTTCTTGTCGAACAGTTCCCGCTCGTTCTTCGCTTTCGCGGCATTCACCAGGGCATCGGCCACCACACCGGTGCGATCGATGATGGCGATGTGCCGGTCATTTAAATCCGGCTTGCTCTTGAAAAACGACATGGCGATCGATCCGCCGCCAAATATAACCGGCGCCACCACCAGGCCGAACAGGAACGCCTTGGTGCGGACCGTGGCGATGTAGTCGCGCTTGCCAATGGTCAACACCTTATGCATGCGCATGATTCACCTCCGCGGCCGCGGGCCCCGCAATGCGCATGAAAATATCGTGCAGGGAGGGTTTGGTCAATGAGAAACCGGTCACCCGCGCCTGCGCCAGCAGGGTTCGCAGCACCTCCTGCGGGTCGGTGCCGCGCGCCAGGCGGAGTTCCTGTACCTGGCCGAGGTCGCGAATCTGTTCTACGCCCGGCAGGTGCTCGACCGCCGGAAATCCGCCGGGCGTGCTTACCCGGATGGTGTCGTCGCCGTACTGATCCTGGATGGAGCTCAGGGTTCCATCCAGAACCTTCCGGCCGCGGAAGATCATGAAGATGTAGTCGCACATGGTCTCCGCCAGGTTCATGTCGTGGGTGCTGAGGATGACGGTCACGCCGCGCCGGCGCAGATCCAGAATGGCGGAGCGGATGGCCTCGGCGCTCACCGGGTCGAGCCCGCTGAAGGGCTCGTCCAGAATCAGAAGTTTCGGTTCCGGAATTACGGCGGCGATGAACTGCACCTTCTGGCTCATCCCCTTGCTGAAGGTTTCGACTTTGTCGGCGGCGCGCGCCGCCAGGTCCAGTTTCTCCAGCCAGCTTTCAACTTCCCGTTTGACATTGCGGCCCGAGCGCAGCTCCCCGTAGAATTCCAGCAGCGCCCGGACCGTCATTTTCTGGTAAAGGCCGCGCTCTTCGGGAAGGTATCCGATGAGGTCGGTGCTGTTTTGCGGGGTGCCTTCTCCGAACAGGCGGATCTCCCCGCGGTCGGGGTAGAAGATGTTCACGATCATGCGCATCGTGGTGGTTTTACCGGAGCCGTTCGGCCCGATGAACCCATAGATGGAACCTTCGGGAACCGTGAGAGACAGGTCGTCCACCGCGGTCACGTCCCCGAACGTCCGGGTGACGTGCGAGATCTGTACAGCGTCCATTGGCTGGAATGGTATCAGATCGCGCCGGTCTATACCGATTCCAGCGCCGCCTGCATCATGGCCCTGGCATAGGCGACGCTGTAGGTGATTCCGTTGTAGCCGCCGCCGCCTGGGTAGCCGGGCAGACGGCCGCCGGGCGGGAGGCGGTCGCGATCGGCATCGAAAGCGCGCGGATGCTCGGGGTAAATGGTCCCGGTGTACTTATTCCGCACCAGCGCCTTCATCACACCGAACATATCCGCCATGCCCGCGTCGATGAACACCTCCTGGTATTTTTCGAGCGGCTTGACCACCTGGACGTTGCGATAATGCACGTGGTTGATGCGCTTGCGGCTGGCGAAATAGTCGGCCGTCACCACTGGATCGTCGCCCATCTCGCGCGTCACGCCGCAATCGAAGGTGATGCCGTTGGCCGGGCTGTTCACGATCTCGATGAGGTGCTTCCAGCCGGCCACGGTGCCCATGATCTGCTGGGATCCGCGGCTGATGGGCGCCGGCGGATCGTTGGGATGCAGCGCCATGCGCACGCCGGCCTTTTCGGCTGCCGGGATGGCGGCCTTCAGAAAGTAAGTCGCGTTGGCCCACATCTCCTGCAGGTTGTGGGCGCCTTCGTTGGCCAGCGGCGGCAGGTCCTTGAACTTCACCTTTTTGGCGTTCGGGAAGGCCGCCAGTGTCTCGGGCGTGATTTGGCCGTTCTGGTCGCGATAAATGGGCTGCACCACGCGGCCGTTTTCGTCGATCAATAATTCCAACTCGTAGTCGAAGCCGGTATACCCCGCGTTCGCGCGCCCCACCGTTTCGTAATACCCTTCGATGCCGCGATGCGCATAAAAGTTGTATTCCATCACCGGAAGGCCGGCCTTTCCGGCGGCCTCGATGGAGGCGATGAAGGGCTCCATGTCCTTGGCGCGCGCTTCCTTGCCGTAGATGACGCTGGCCGGGACGTTGATCATGGCATTGTAAGCGACCAGCCCGGAAGCTTTGGCCGTGTCGATGGCACTGCGGACGTTCTGCTCGGTCCACGGCATTCCCCCGCCCACGCCGACGCCCAGCAGGTGGGTCACACCAAGCTGCCGGATGCGCTCGTAGGCAGCCGTCAGATTGCGCACGAAGCCGCCCGGGGCAGTCTCGGTCGCGGGAGCCGGAGCGGGTTCCGTTTTGGCCGCCAGATAGCCGCCGTAACCGCCGCCACCCCGCCCTCCGCGTCCCCCGGGCGCCGCGGCGGCTGGCGGTTGCATGCCGGCGGGCAGCGGTCCGCCGCCATCCCCGGGGGCCAGGCAGAGCTTCGGTGTATCCGGACCCTCCTCAATCGGCCACTTGCGTGCCGTGGGCGCGGCTTCGGCAGTCGACAAAGACTGCGCCAGGGCTCCGCCCCCAACCCCTTGCATCAATCGTCTTCGTGAAATTCGCGTAGGACAGGCCTCCTGGCCTGTTCCGTAGCTTACACCACGGCGGCCAGCGCGTGAATCACCGAGGCGATGCGCACGGCGGCGAGCACGGTCTCTTCGGTGACGCCCTTTTCGCGCAGCACGTGCTCGTGAGAATCCACGCATGCGCCGCAGCCGTTGATGGCCGAAACGGCCAGGCACCACAGTTCGAAATCGACCGGGTCGCCGCCGTGCGTGCGGATCACGTTCATACGCAGTCGCGCGGGCATCTGGCCATATTTCGGATTGGTGCTGAGATGGCGAAAGCGGTAGAAGATGTTGTTCATCCCCATTATTGCCGCGGCGGCTTTGGCGGCGAAGACGGCCTGCTCGTTGAGGTGTTTGGCGGCTTCGGCCAACAGAACTTCCTGCAGCCTGGGGTTGCGCACGGCCAGCACCGTACAAACTACGGTGCCCCAGGCCTGCTGTTCGGTCAGTTCCGGCTGCCGCAGAAGGCTTCCGAGATTGAGCTTCAGATCCTTGGCGTACTCCGGAATGGTTTCCAGAAATTGTTCCATGTTCGAGAGTTGTTTGTGGCGGGCAGAGGCAGCGTAGGCTTCCGGGTGGAAGCCTACGCTGGTCTCATCAGATAGCAGGCTTGAGGACTTCCTGGCCTTTCTGCCAGTTGCAGGGGCACAGTTCGTCGGTCTGGAGGGCATCCAGCACCCGCAGCACCTCGTGGGGATTACGTCCCACCGAGAGGTCGTTCACCGATACGAAACGGATCACGTTGTGCGGGTCCACCACGAAGGTGGCGCGCTGCGCCACACCTTCCTGCGGATCCAGGATCCCGAGCGCGGTACACAGTTCGCGCTTGATGTCGGCCAGCATGGGGAAGGGCAGGTCCTTCAGGTCTTCATGATTCTGGCGCCAGGCAAGGTGTACGAATTCCGAATCCGTACTGCCGCCGATCACCTGCGCTTCGCGATCGCGGAATTCGCCATTCAACTTGCCGAAAGCGGCGATTTCAGTGGGGCACACAAAAGTGAAATCCTTGGGCCAGAAGAAATACACCTTCCACTTGCCGCTATATTCGCGGTCCGTGATTGTCTGGAAGGCCTTGCCTTTATCGGTACTCACCGTCGCCTGTAGAGAGAAGGCCGGGAACTTATGTCCAACACCTAACATCGAGAATGCTCCTTTTCAGTTTTGATATAGCCGTTCAATTTTGGCCGCCAGAATAAAATCGCTCTCGGTCAGGCCGTCGATTTTGTGGGTCCAGGTTTTGACATCCACTTTTCCCCACGCGAGGTACAAATCGGGATGATGCCCCTCCTGTTCGGCAACGGCGCCCACGCGGTTGACAAAATCCAGTGCGCTCTTGAAATCGGGGAACGAGAAACTGCGTGTCAGATGGTGTCCATCGGCCACCTGCCAGTTGGGGACCTCAGCCTTCATCTTTTCCAACTCCTCCCCTTGCAGGGGAGGGACGCCTCCACGGCAGGGGACACAATGCTTCTCGGATAAACTCATGGTCGCTCTCCTTATTATAGGATTTCAAGGCCTGCAATTCCGGCAGATACCGCGGAACAGAATTTCATAGTTCCGCACCGCCCGGCCGCGCAGCGCGGTTCTCCCGGCGCCTGCCGGAAGATCGAACCAGGCGACGTCTTCCACCGCGCCGCATTGTTCGCACAGGAAATGGTGATGGCGGTGAAGGCTGGCATCGAACCGCGCGGCCTTGCCATCCGAAAAAACTTCGCGGACCAGGCCGGCGCGAGCCAAAGAACGCAGGCTGTTGTACACCGTGGCGCGCGAAGCTCGCGGGTCGCTGCGGTTCACGGCGTGAAAAATGTCACCGGCAGTGGCATGCGCCGGATGGCGCACCAGGAACTCCAGCACTGCGTAACGCTGGGTGGTGGGCCGCAGCGCGGCGGCGCGAAAAGCCTCCTCGAGTTCCAGGCTCAATTTAGACACGGTATAAATCCAGACTAGGTCTAAATATGGCATTCTGTCAAGCCTGGTATATAGTGAACACGAGACACCGCTCCCATGAAGACCCGCATGAAGAGTGAACAGCGCCGCGCCGCGATCGTCCGCACCGCCATTCACCTCTTTGCGGAAAAGGGGTTTCGCGGCGCCACCACGCGCGAGCTGGCCGCGGCCGCGGGAGTCACCGAACCCGTTCTGTATCGCCATTTCCGCACCAAGCGCGACCTGTACACGGCCATCATCGAAGCCAAGGCCGGCGAAGCCACATTGCGTGCCGCGGACCTGGCGCTGTTGGCCCGGCGCGGCGACGATCGTCAGTTTTTTCTCTCCGTGGGTGAACTGGTCCTGCGGCGGTACGAAAGCGATCCCGATATCTCCCGCCTGCTGCTGTTCAGTTGCCTGGAGCGCCACGAACTCGCGGACCTGTTCATGGACCAGCTCTTTCTGGATTTCTACAAACTGGTGGCCGCTTATATCCGGCGGCGCATCCGCGCCGGCGCTTTCCGCAAAGTAACACCCGAAATCGCCACCCGCGGATTCATCGGGATGGTGGCGTATCACGGCTTGTTCGGACTCTTGTATCCCAAGCGCTTCGGTACTCCGAATCGCGCGCGCGTGGTGGATCAGATGGTGACGGTGTTTTTATCGGGCATTCAGGCCTGAGAGCGAATTCGCACGCCCGCCGTGGCCCTTGTGCGGTTCAGACCCATGGGAGGCCGCGGCTCAGGGCTAACCTGAAACTATGGCAAACGATCAGCGATTCGAGCAGTTGAAACAGAAGTATCAACCCGCCATCAACCTGATGCAGCAGCTTCAGGTCAGTCTCACGCATATGCACATGGACGGCGACAAGCTCTTCATCCAGGCCGTCGCGCCCTCGGAGGGCGTCAAAAACCGAGTCTGGGACCAGATCAAATCGATCGATTCCAGCTATTCCGATTTGATCTGCGACCTCCGCGCGGAGAACACCGGGGCGCAGCCGCAGACCATGACGGCGAGCGCGGCGGTCAGCGGCGGCCAATCCACGCGGCGATATACCGTCAAGGCGGGGGATTCGCTCTCCAAGATCAGCAAGCAGTTTTATGGGAACGCCAACGACTATCGAAAAATCTTCGACGCGAACCGCGGAGTGCTCACCGATCCCAATAAGATTCAACCGGGCCAGGAACTGGTTATTCCGGAGTAATCCCGGACCGGGACCTACCGCCCCGACGACCCGAACCCGCCGCTGCCCCTCGCTGAGTCCGCCAGTCCCTCCTCGACCCACTCCACAGGCTCATATCTGGCGACAATCATTTGCGCGATGCGGTCGCCGGCGTGGATCGTGTAGGCGTCGCGCCCCTGATTCAAGAGGATCACGCGCACTTCACCGCGATAGCCCGGGTCGATTGTGCCCGGCGCGTTGGGAATGGTGATGGTGTGCTTCAGCGCCAGGCCGCTGCGCGGCCGCACCTGCGCCTCAAAGCCCGGCGGCAACTCGAGGGTCAGGCCCGTGGCCACCAGGAGCGGCACGCCCGGCTCCAGCGTGACGGTCTCTACGGAGCGAAGGTCCATGCCCGCGTCCTCCCGCGGTCCGTGGGCATACTCGGGAAGGACCGCCGAGGGATGAACCCGTTGGATTCGTATCTGCATTCCTCGTTATCATAGCCTCTTGAACTCCACCAAACGCGTAATCACTGTGGCGCCCATGCCGCCGGAGAAGAGCGCCTACGCGCTGGCTCGTTACAGCCGGTCGCCGGACTCCATCCGGGATTCGATCGAGTGGGTGCGGGCGCACGATTCCCAAAAATTCCTGGAAAGTTTCTACTTCCAATACGGCCATGCCTCGATCGCCGACCTGGGCCACACCGTGCTGTGCTTCGAAGGCATCTCCGAACTCGCGGCCACGGAAATCGAAGAGGAGCCGCTTTGGGACGGCCAGGCGAAATCCTCCCGCTACCAGGATTTCTCGCGCTCCGGATTTATCACGCCGCCGGAGCTTGCGGCGGACGCCGCGGCCACGTACCAGGCCGCCGGAGACGCGCTGCTGGCGGCCTATGCCAAGGTGAACCAGTTGGCCTTCGCCCGTTTGTGCGAGCGCCTGCCGTGCCCAGCGGACATGAAGCCGGATGCCTACCAGCGCAACATTGCCGCGCGTGCTTTCGACGTGGCCCGCTACCTGCTGTTTTGGGGCGTTCCCACGAATGTTGGACAGGTGAGCAGCATTCGCACGCTGGAGAAACAGATTCGCCGCCTCAAGTCGTCCGAGTTCCAGGAGCTGCGCGACCTGGGGGGCGAGATGGCCGAGGCCTGCGCCGCGGAACCGGATTGCCGGTGGGATTTAAACGGCCCGTGCGAGGCGCTCGCGCCCACGCTGGCACGTCACGCCGACCCGGATGAGTACGCCGCCGCCTTGCGCGCCGACCTCAGGGAGTGGGCCGGCCAGAACCTGCCCGCGCACGCCTCCGGAACCGCGCCGCGCGTGGATCTGCTGAAGCCGGCCGACACGCCGGCCGATATCGTCGCGACGCTGCTGTATCCGGTGACTGCGCGCCCGTTCCGCGAACTTTACGAACTGGCGCGCTCCTGGAGCAGCCGGCAGCGCGCTGAAGTGATCGATGTGGCCACGCGTTCGCGCACTCGCCGCGATGAGATCGCCGCCGGTTTTCGCGGCGGCCTTTACGCCTATGACATGGTCATCGATATCGGCGCCTATCGCGACCTGCACCGTCACCGCCGCTGCCAGAAATTCCGCCAGGACTATTCCGGCGATCTGGGGTACGACACGCCGCAGTTAGTGGACGATGCGGGCGCGGGCGAGATCTTTCATTCCGCCATGCAATCCGCCTGGGAGAGCCGGCGCGTTCTGCCCCCCGCCGGGGCGCAATACCTGCTGCCACTCGGAGCGCGCTCTCGATTTCTTTTTAAAATGGATTTTGCTGAAGCGGAGTACATTTCGCGGTTACGCAGCGGCGTGAAGGGCCACTTCAGCTATCGGGAGATCGCCTGGGAAATGAAGTGCCGCATGGAGGAACTGGAGCCGGAGTTGGGGCGGCTGATCGAAGCTACGCCTCCCTGGGTGGAAGATCCGCTGCGACGGTAGATGCTGGAGAGACACGGAGAACCCGGGTGGTTCTCCATGTCTCCGGTTAGGTCCGTGGTTCGCTACGCCTTGACCGCGTGGAACTCCCAGCCCTTGCGGAAATTGGGCTTCAGGAGCTTGTTGGCCTCGGCGTTATTCGTGATGCGCATCTTCTCGGGGTCGTATTCGAGTTTCCCCTCGTGCCGGAGCGCGATCACGCCCAGCAGCATCCATTCCACGAAAGGCGACGCCACATCGAAGTTGGAGCAGGCCGGGTCGCCGCCCTTGCAGGCGCGAATGAAGTCCCGCATGTGGCCGGGAGAGCGCGTCAGCAGTGGAGCCGGCATCCGGTAATCCTTCATCTTCTCCACCGGAATCAGGCGCGTCACGTCACCATAGGTGCCCGTAGTCATCATGCCCTTGTCGCCGATGAAAAGGCTGCCGTCGGGCTTCGGGAAACGAAGCGGTGTCGTCGCGGCCTTCAGGGCTTCGAAATCCGCCCAGTTGAAGACACGGCCGGGCGAATGGAACTCGTTGCCCACCGGGCCCATCATGGCGCCACGGCCTCTGCCGCCGCCACCCGGACCGCCCTGAGCCGCCGGGGGACCGCCCGTGGTGGCGCGGCCACCGCGAGCGCCCATGCCGCCCGCACTCGGCGGATCGCCCAGCCATTCGCCATCCGGCACGCCGGGGATCTTAGGCGTCTCCTTCAATCCGTCGTACCAGAACACTTTCAGCGGCGGCATGTTGCCATACGCCGCGAAGTCGTACCGGATCACCGATCCCTTGGGGAACATGAAAGGGCTGGTCCCTTCCTTCTTGATGCACTCCACACTCACCACCTTGCGGTGGGAGAGGTGTAGCGCCATGTTCGGCGCCCCCAGGATGTGGCATGCCATGTCGCCCAGGGCGCCGCAGCCGAAGTCATAGAATCCACGCCAGTTGAACGGCTGGTAGAAGAAGCCGCCGTTCTGGTCCGGGTCGGTTTTGCCGTTCGCCGTGAAGGGGCGCTTATCGGCCATGCCGAGCCACAGATCCCAATCCAGCGTGGATGGAATCGGATCCTCCTTGGGGATCTCGGTGAGGCCCTGCGGCCACATCGGGCGGTCGCTCCAGGCGTGCACTTCGGTGACGCCGCCAATATCGCCGTTCCACACGATCTCCGCGGCCTGCCGTGTGCCTTCGTTGGAGTAGCCTTGGTTGCCCATCTGCGTGGCCACCTTGTACTTGGTGGCGGCTTCTTTCAACTGGCGGGCTTCCCACACCGTGCGCACCAGCGGCTTTTGCACGTAAACGTGCTTCCCTCGCTCCATGCACCACATTGCCGCGGTGGCATGCATATGATCCGGAATCGCCACGATCACGGCATCGATATTCTTCCCCTCTTTATCCAGCATCTGCCGGAAGTCCTTGTATCTGGGTGCTTTATCGAACCGCGTGAACATGTTGGCGGCGCGCCGGTCATCCACATCGCAGAGTGCCACGATGTTTTCCGTCGGTGCGGCCGCCTGAATGTTGCTGGCGGCTTGCCCGCCCGCCCCGATGGACCCGAAATTCAGCTTCTCGTTGGGAGACTTATACCCCAGCGATTTCAGTGACGGCGTACTGCCGAATCCGATCGCCGGGACAGCGCCGGCGAGCAGGCTTCCATAAAAGAAATAACGCCTCGTAATTGCCATGCAAACTCCTAAACCAGACAGCTCTTGACGTAGGCGAGGCACTTCTTGGCCTCGGCGATGATATCCGAATCCGAAGGGATCTGATACTCGATTTCCAGGTTGCCCGGGAAGGGGTACTTTTCCGTTTTCACGAGTTGCAGTACTTCCTTCATGGGCGTATCGCCCGTGCCCCAGACAGCCACGTTGGGGCCATGGTCTTTCTTGCGATCTTTCAGGTGCAGGTTGGTGATCTTATCGTGGTGCTGCTTGATGAACGCCACCGCGTCGTATCCGGCGGCCGTGAAGTGGCCGATATCCAGGTTGATGCCGTTATACTTGCCGTACGCCATCAGAGTGTCGTAGCTCTCCAGGGTGGCGGTCTGGTTGGGGTCGTTGGTGGCGTCGTGGCCGTGGTAACCCACCATCATCTTGTGCTTCTCCGCCAGCGGGGCGATCCGCTTGGCCATCGTCAGCGTGGTGCTGGTGGTGATCGCCTTGGCGCCAAGACCCTTGGCCATGGTGAAACCGAACTCGATGTCGTCGTCTTTCATTGAGTCCTGCATGTTGTAACAGAGCAGGGCGACGTCAACGCCGGCGTCATTGAACTTCTTGGTCACCGCCTTCCACGTGGCCGGGGTCGCCGCGGAGCGCCACTGCGTCAATTTCGCCATCGCAGCGTCCCGTTCGGCCTGCTGTTCGGGGGTCAACGGCATACGGCCGCCGCCTTTCCGTCCCGCCGGCGGCTGGCCCGGTGCCGCTCCGGCCGGGGCCTGCCCCGCGGC
>JARLGM010000205.1 GCA_031292755.1 Candidatus Sulfopaludibacter sp. | reverse complement strand
TCCGCGTCTCCGCGATGAGTTTTCTGTGATTCTTATCCTTCAATGAATGTCACCTTGTTGATCTCGCGCAGGGTTGTGATGCCGGAGCGCATTTTCAGGACGGCGGAGTCGCGGAGGAAGGTCATTCCGTCTTCGCGGGCGGCGCGTTTGATTTCGGAGGTGGGACGGCGATCCAGAATCATTTCCCGGATGCGGTCAGTCAGATCCAGCAGTTCGTGGATGGCGGAGCGGCCGCGGAAACCGGTGCCTCCGCATTCGAAGCAGCCCGCCCCTTCCTGGAAGGGAAAGTCGCGCCACTCGTCGGGATTCAGACCGCTTTCAATCAGCAATGAGTCCGGGTATTGAACCGGCTTTTTGCAGTGCTCGCAGATGACGCGCACCAGCCGCTGGGCCAGGATACAGTTCAGCGCCGAAACGAAGTTGTACGCCTCCACGCCCATGTTCAGGAAGCGGCCCAATACGTCGAGCACATTGTTGGCGTGGACGGTGGTGAACACCAGGTGGCCGGTGAGCGCGGAGTTGATGGCGATCTGGGCGGTTTCCTGGTCGCGGATTTCGCCCACCATGATCTTGTCCGGGTCATGGCGCAGAATGGAGCGCAGGCCGCGCGCGAACGTGAGTCCCTTTTTTTCGTTGACGGGAATCTGGGTGATGCCCTTCACCTGGTATTCGACGGGATCTTCGATGGTGACGATCTTGTCTTCGTCGTTCTTGATTTCGCTGAGAGCCGCATACAGCGTCGTGGTCTTGCCGGAGCCGGTGGGACCGGTGACCAGCACCATCCCGTAAGGCTCGGTGATATACCGGCGGAATTTGACCAGGTCGGCCTCGGCGAAGCCCACCACGTCCAGCGAGAGTTTGGCAAACTTCTCGCTCATGGATTCCTTATCCAGCACGCGGAGCACGGCGTCTTCACCGTGGATGGTGGGCATGATGGAGACGCGGAAATCGATCAGGCGGTTCTTGTATCGCACGCGGAAACGGCCATCCTGGGGCACGCGCTTTTCGGCGATATCCAGCTCGCTCATCACCTTGATACGGGAAATGATGGTGCTCTGCCAGTCCTTGGCGATAGGCGGCATGGCGTAGTGCAGCACGCCGTCGATGCGGTACTTGATGGCCACTTCCTGGTCGCGCGATTCGATGTGAATATCACTGGCGCGCCGCTCCAGGGCGTTGAAGATGGTGGTATCGACCAGCTTGATGACCGGCGCGATATCGTTATCGGTGGCCGTGAGCTTGTCGATGGAAAGCGTCTCGTCGCTGTCGCCTTCCTCGGCGATCACATCCAGGGTGAAGCCTTCGGTGACCTCTTCCAGAACGCGCTGCGACTGCTCGGTCTTCTTGAGCATCTCGGCGATCTGGGAAAGGGTCGCGACCTTGATGCGCAGCTTGCGATTGAGCAGCAGCGTGAGTTCGTCGATCAGGTTCAGGTTGCGCGGATCGGAGAGGGCGATTTCCAGGGTCCCGTTATTGGCCTGCATCGGCACGAAATTGTACCGGAACATCAGGTCCACGGGGATGGAACGGAACAGGTCGTGATCGATGGCGGCTTCGCGCAGATCCACATACTCGCAGCGATAGCGCGCGGCCATGGCGCGCGCCTGTTCGGACTCCGCGGTGGGATCGACGAGACGGGGTTTTTCAATAGTCGCCATACGTTTAGTGAATGTTGTCCGCCAGGGAGAAGATCGGCAGATAGAGCGAAATCAATACGAAAGCGACGAAGGCGCCCATCACCAACATGATGACCGGCTCGATGAGCGAGAGGGTGGCGGCCATCTTGGTGTTGACGTCGTCTTCGAAAAATTCCGCTACGCTGTTGAGCATGGCAGGCAAAGATCCGGTGGATTCGCCGACCTCAAGCATATCGATGGCCAGGGCCGGAAAGAGCTTGGAGGAACCGAGCGAGCCGGAAAGCGGTTGACCTTCCCGTACCATTTTACCAGCGCCTTCCACGGCGCGTTTCAGCAGCGGGGTATTGAGCGAGTCGGCCGCCGTTTCCATGGCCTGCACCAGCGGGATACCGCCGGTGAGCAGGGTGCTCAAAATGCGCGAAAGCTGCGCTACCTGGTATTTCAGCCACATCTCCCCGAAAATCGGCGACTTCATTTTGAAGCGGTCGATGGTCTGGCGCGCCGCATCCTTTTTAGCCCACCAGCGGAAGAGAAAGACTGCCAGCACCAGCCCGCCCACGCCGATGAGGATATACGACCGGGCGGTAGTGCCCAAGGCGATCAGCCATACGGTCATCGTGGGCAGCGTGGCATTCATGCTGGAATACAACTGGGCAAAAGTGGGAACGACGTAGGTCACCAGGAAGACCATCAGCAGGATCACCAGCACAATCAGCACGCAGGGGTACATCAGCGAGACCATCACCTTTTTGCGGACCGCCAGCGAGAGGCGCTGGTAGGTGATGTAGCGATCCAGCACTTCCACCAGGCTGCCGCTTTTTTCACCGGCCATTACCGAGGTGACGTAGATCTTGGGGAAGAAACCCTGCTGGCGGAAGGCGTCGGAGAGCAGGCTGCCGCCGCGGACCTCATCGCGCACGGCCCGGATATAAGGGCTCAGTTTGGGGTCGGTGAGACGCTCGGCCAGCAGGTCCAGGGCTTTCAGGATGGGCAATCCGGCGCGGATGAGGGTGACAAACTGCTGGTTGAAGATGAGAAACTTCTCGAGGTCCAGCTTTTTCCGGCCGAACAGACCGCCCGAGACGGCGGAGGCGGCGGAGCGGGGCTTGATGGAGTAGATCAGGAATCCCTGCTGCGAGTAGCGGTCGCGGAGTTCCTTTTCGGAGCCCGCGTTGGCTACCTGCTGGTGGATCTGCCCTCGCCCGTCGGCGAACTTGAGGACGTATTCGGCCATCGGCTATTGTTCCCCCGCTAATTGCACGCCCGGCGGCAAATGAAACACGAAGAGTTTGGAATCCAGGGAGGGGTCGAGACGCTCCTGATCGAAAGTGAGGTCGAGCACGGACTTATCGTAGTAGGTCACCTTCACTTCCTGGATATGGCTGTCGCGCGTGACCAGGAATTCTACCGAGGAGTACGGCAGGCTTTCGGTATTGGACTGGGCCGTGATCCGGGTCATGTACAAGCCCTCCGCCTTGCCCTGAATATTCCGGAAGTCCTTCTGAAAGTTTAGTTTACCGAGCAGGAAGGCCATCGGGGCGCGCATGTCCTCGGTTTGTTTGAGGGGCATTTTTTCGGCGCGGTTCTCGGCGGGATTGTAAATCCACAGAGCCGAGCCGTCGGAGAGCACCAGCTTGCCTTTGGGCTGCGAATAGTCCCAGCGCATGCGGCCGGGTTTGCGCAGCATGAGCAGGCCGCTCTCCGTTACCGGGGCTTTGCCGGCACGCGTATATTGCTCTTTAAAAAGGACTTGTAAGGTCTTAGCGTGGTTGTACCGGTCCTGCACGCTCTGCAAAAGGTCGTTCAGGTTGGAATCGGCGCCGAATGCCGACACCACCAGCAACCCGCAAATCAGCCGGAAAGGGCTCACAAAAGCTTTGACGCAAAAGGAGCCCAAAACGTGGAGCGTGAAGCTGGGGATTGGGGATGGGACTTGTTCCCTATCCCCAATCTCTGGTCCTCGCCGTTACTGGACCGCGATGGTTACGTTCGACTGGCTCTGGTTTCCACCGACGGAAACCACCAGGGAGACTGCGCCGGAGTGGGCGGCGGCCGGGATCGTGAAGTTGATCTGCATGATGCCGGAGACCAGACCGGGGGCTTCGCCGTAGAAGGTGACGGCGGCGGGTTGGTTATCCACCAGCACGGCTACCTTCAACAACGGAATCGGGATCTGCGCGAGGCTGGAGCAGCCGGCGCTACAGGTCACCGCGCCATCGGCGACCTTGGGGGTGAGGGCGCCTTCACCGGTCATGTAGACCGAAACCGTGCTGCCCTTGGCCGCCGGGGCGGTGGGGCCGTTGAGGGTGACACCGTCGGAGTTGAGGACGTCCGCCGGTCCGCTGCCCGCCGCGTTCTGGGTAAAAATGCCCGGCACGGTGGTAGTAGTCTGAACGGTAAACCCGTTGGAGTTCTGCCCCAGGTAGGTAACTACCACCGGGAAGCCGCTGAAGCCGGCCACTTCGTACGGCACGACGGCATTGATCTGAGTGGCGCTGGCGTACAGAACGGGAGCCGGATAGCCGTTAAATGTGACCTTCACACCGCCCAGCCCGGTGGTGGGCACATTGCCGTTGACCAGGTTGGAGCCGGAAAGCCCGACCGCGGTGGCCGGTCCGATGGGATTGCTGGCGGGACCGAAGATGGAGACGATTTCGCCCGGGGCGACGGTACCGATGACGCCATTGGCGGCATTCGCCACAGCGGAGATCGTAGGCAGGGGAGCGGTCACTGTGAGAGTCACGTTGACTAGCGTGCTTCCGGTGCTGTTATTGGTCCCGCTCACGGTGATAGTGCCGGTGTAGGTTCCCGCCGTAAGGCTGGTGGGATTAGTGAGGCTCACGGCAATGCTGGGACTGGCGGTGGTATCGCCGCTAGCCGGCGAAATCGCGAAGCAGTTGCAGGTGCTACTCACGGTAGCAAGGTAGCTGAGACTGGCGCCGCCGTTCACATTGACCGAGGCCGTGGGCGGTGTCCCGCCGACGCTATAGGAGAGGTTCAACGTGGTGGGAGAGGCGGAGATGACGGGCAGACCAGTGACCACCAAAGTGATGGACACACTCAGAGCGGTACCGCCGGTGGGCGTGATGACCACCGCGCCGTTATAGGTGCCGGCGGTCAGGTTGGCCTGGTTTACATTCACGGTCACGGTCGCACCTGTGGAATACATGTTGGTGCTGGCCGACAGCCAAGTATAGTTGGCGCCGTTCTGCTCCGTAGTGGTTAAGGTGAATGCGGTCGCGGTGCCCGACGTCAAGGTGATGGTGAGAGGCTGGCTGGCCGGGAGCGAGCCGCCCTGATTGGCGCGGAAGGTAAGTGAAGCCGGCGAGGATGTTGCCGAGGTTGTGCCGCCGCCGGTGGTGGTCACATTCATGGTTACGGTGACCGATTGGCTGTTCCCGCTGGTATCGTAGAAATTCACATTCCCGGTATATATGCCCAGCGGCAGGCCGGTTTGATTCACAGTTACGTTAAAGGACTGGGAGCCGTTGATGTAGCTGTTGGCAGGGGACACGAAGAGCCAGGTGATGCCGTTGTTGGTGCCGCCGGCTTGCGCGTAGTAGGAGATGCCCCCGGGGTCTGACACGGAGATCGCTTGCGCCTGCGGCGCCGCACCGCCCACCTGCGCGTTGAATGTAATCGCGGACGGGCTGAAGGTAAGGCTGCCGCTGCCGCCGCCACCGGTGGAGCTGCTGCCGGTCACAGTAAGCACAACCGGAACGTTCAAAGGGCTGTTGGCTGCATTGCTGGCGGTGATGATGATGTTTCCGCTGTAAACGCCGTTCGCCAGATTGGCGGGACTGATGGTGAAACTCACCACGGAGTTGCTGGTCGTATTCCCGGAACTGGGGCTGGCGACGATCCACGAAGCGCTGGAGGATACCGCAAACGCGATGGATGAGCTATCGCTCGCCAGGACCTGGAACGGATTCGTGGAGCCAATGATACTTCCGCTAATCGACTGCAGGCTGAAACCGTAGGTCTGATTGGCGTACAGCACCGGCGTGGAAGGCGTATCCCAGAGAGACACGGAGACGACCTGCTGCCCGCCAGCGGTGTTGAAGGTGACGGTGCCGGTGTAAGCCGATGTTGCCGTCGCAAGTCCGGCGGGATTGACGGAAACCAGGGTGGTGCTGGTACCCGTGCTGGTGCCCGATGACGCCACCGAGATCCAGCTCGCGTTGGTTGTCGCGGTCCAGGCGCCCGCCGCGGTGATGGTGACCAACTGCGGCGTCAGGGGACCAACTGCATTGTTTTCGGTAGCGAAGCTCAGCGAGGTGGGTAATGCCGGATTGCTGGCCGTGCCGCCGGAACCGCTGCCTGAGCCAATGGTCCAACTGACAGGGATCGTGGCGGAAGCGACCGTGGTGGACCCGCTGAGAAGATTGAGATAGAGATAGCAGGTCTCGGTGGTGGCTACCGATGAATTTCCGTTCGCGCTGCCATATACCGTAAGGGTGACGCCCGAGCCGTTTCCGATCAGAGTGGTATTGCTGAAGCCCGCATAGATTCCGTTGCAGGCGCCGGACGTGGTGGGAGTAGCAAATGTGCCGGTGACGCTACTGGAGACGGTCGCGGAACTGGTCACTGTCGCGGTGGAATTCAAGGCGACCGAGGGCAATTGGATAGACGACGGAGTCACCGTGAGCCCTCCGGTGCCGGATGCGCAACTGGCTCCGTTGTTGACATTCAGGACAACACTGACCGTCGCCTGGTTGTTGCCGGGATAGTCGGTGATGGTGATGGTGCCGTTGTGAGCACCGCTGGTCAATTGCGACAGGACGCTACTGTTCACCAGAACATTGAAGGACGTGCCAACAGTGCTCACCTGAACATATCCAAACGAGGTCGATCCTCCCGAGCCGGTTCCCGGCGCGGAGATCAAAAGCCAGGTAGGATCGCCCGAGGTGGTGACTGTCGAACTCGCCTGGAAATAAGTGGGGCTGCTCGTGTCGGTGAAGTTGACAACACCCGTTGGCACGGAGCCGCCGGTGGTGTAGCAGAGATTCAGAGTAGAAGGATTGGGCGAGATGACGCCGTTGCCAGTGCTCGACCCGGTGGCGGGGATTGGGATATTGAGTGTTGTATTGCTGTATGAGACGACAATGTTCTGGCTGGAGGTGACGGCGGAGAAATTGTTGATGTAGACGGTAAAGACGGCCGGGGTGGAACTGCTCACACTGCCTGAAACCCCGGAAGCCTGATAGATTCCGAGCCAGCTTGGAGCGCTGATACTGAATGGGATGGCAGTGGTGCTGGTCGTGCTTAACGTAAGGGATTGAGTGTTGGCGCAACCGCTGGGGCAGAAAGTCTGCAAGGAACTCGCCGTAATGGCGCCGCTAGTACCGCCACCGCCGCTACCGTTGCCGGGTGTGTAGGTGACCGTGATGGTGGCGCCTGTCGCGCCTGCCGACGTTGGCGTCAGGATGACTCTCGCGCTGTGCGAGCCCGGATTTGCGTCGAGGGAGGCTCCGCCGGCGGTGAAGGACATGAGCGCCCCGCCAGAGGTCGCTGTGCCGTTAAGGGGGTTGACACTGAGCCAATTCGTCACCGCATCGAGGTATGTGATTCTTCCGGTGTACGGGATATCGTTGCCAGTGCTGGATATCGTGCATGTCGCCTGGAACGTTTGGGAATTGAGTCCTACCGTAGCGCAGACGGAAATCGACTGGGCGTTGGCTGGAGAGCCCCAGAAGCCCAGAGAAACTAGTGTGAATGAGAGAAAGAGAACGGCCTTCTTAAGTGTGGTGTATGCGGCGTCCATGAATGAAGTCCTCGACCTGCTTGATAATACAACATTGGTACGTCAGAAAACAGACATGCATCTCTGTTTGAATGTGGTTTCCGGAACCATAAAACAAAGATGTGGACGCGGGTACTCTTAGCTTACAACTATTTTAAGATCTGGAAAAGATTACTGTAATCATCCGTCCATAAACGCACGGATCTTTTGGACTCGATTTCCGAGGAATTTTGCAGAACGGCGGCGTCGAAGCCGGGCGTTGGCGCGGTCACCAGGACCCAGGTGGCGCCGAAGACGTCCTGCGATTCGTCATCATCGGTGTCCACCAGGCGGGTAACGTGTCCGGTGGCTCTGGCTTCGCCCTGCACCACGGGCTGAAGGTCCAGGTAGCGGTTGGAGATGTGAACGGCGAGGATGCCGTCGGGCTTCAGATGCCGGAAGTAGAGCTCCATCGCCTCGCGCGTTAACAGGTGTACCGGAATCGAATCGCTGGAGAAAGCGTCCACCGCGAGGACATCGAAGTTTTCAGGCGGTTCTTTTTCGAGTGACAGGCGGGCATCGCCCATGGCGACCTCGGTCTGGCAGCGGCAGTCGTCCAGGAAGGAAAACTGGCTGTGGGCCAGGTGTCGCACCACGGGATTGATCTCGTAGTAGCGGACATAGTCGCCCAGGCGGCCGTAGGCGGCGATGGTCCCGGTGCCCAAACCGATCACACCGATGCGCACGGCGTGGCTTTTGTTGCGGTCGTGGATGGCGACGCCGATACCGGTATTGGGTCCATAGTAAGTGGTGGGAAGGTCGCGCCGGATGGGGTTGAGATACTGCTCGCCGTGATTGATGGTGCCGTGAGTCAGGCTGCGGGTAGCGTCAAGGTCGGTCTTCGGGCCGCTATCCTTGACTTTGAGCGAGCCGTAGAAGTTGCGCACCATGACGCGGGCGCCCTTCTGGAAATTGTGGAGCTGCATGACCGTATAGGTGGCCAGGGCCACGGTCAACACCATGGCTCCGACGACGGCCGGTTGCTGCCAGTGCCGGAACCATTCGAGTTCCCGGTCGCGCTTCAGCACGACGATGATAAGGACGGCGCAGACCACCAGGCCGACCGGCATTTCGTAATTAGCGTTGAAGACATACGGGGCGATGAGCCCGACGGTGATTCCGCCCAGGGCGCCGCCGATGGAGATCATCAGAAAGAAGTGAGTCAGGTAGCGCGGGTGCGGTTTGAGCATGGCCAGTTCGCCGTGGCAGACCATGCAGATGGTGAACAGGCCGAGCGAGAAGAGCGGCACCAGCACCCTGAGGTTCAGATTGCCGGTAGCGTCCACGCCGAGCGAATAACACATGGAGCCGATGGCCACTGCGAGCAGCGGTATATAGGGCCAGCGCTTGTACCAGCCGCTGCCTTCGAAGCACAGGATAAAGCTGAGCAGATAGAGACTAAGGGGCAGGACCCAGAGAAAGGGAATGGCGGCCACGTTCTGCGACAGGTGATTGGTGATGGCGAGCAGCATTGCCGACGCCACGGCGGGGAGGGCAATCCAGAGGGCGTAGAGGCCGGCGGTGGGCCGCTCGGCCGGTGCGGATTCCTCTTCGAGGGCGACCTGCGGCGAATTGCCCGCACGGAAGGAGGTGACGGCGCAGAGCAGGATGAAGACGCCGTAGCAGATGGACCAGAGATACGCCTGGCGGTGCACACCGAAGAACGGCTCGAACAACACCGGGTAGCTGAGCAGGGCGAACATGGAGCCGGCGTTGGAGAGGGCGTAGAGGCGGTAGGGCATGGCACCCTTATGGGTGCGCGCGTACCAGGCTTGCAGCAGGGGGCCAGTGGTGGAGAGCAGGAAGAACGGGAATCCGACGGTAAGGGCCAGCAGTCCCAGGATGCCGAGGACGGGGTCGCCTACGCCGGAGGGCTTCAGGTTGGCGCCGGGATAGATGGGCAGGACCAGGGCGCTGAGCAGCAGCAGGGCGATGTGGACGATCATCTGCATGCGCGGCTTGCAATAGCGGACGAGTGCGTGGGCGTACAGGTATCCCAGCAGGAGGGCTAACTGGAAGAAAAGAAGGCAGGTGGTCCAGACGGCAGCCGAGCCTCCGAACCAGGGCAGGATGATTTTCGCGATTTCCGGCTCTACCTGAAAGAGCAGGAAGGCGCTGACGACAATGGTGAGTGCATAGAGAAGCATGATGCGTTTCGGTCCCCTGCGGGTTTATTTGTAGGCCGCCACACCCGTCACCCGTTCGCCGATTACCAGCGCGTGGATGTGGTCCGTGCCTTCATATGTCTTGACGGTTTCCAGGTTCATGAGGTGACGCATGATCGGATATTCGTCGGTAATTCCGTTGGCGCCCAGCAGGTCGCGGCTGAGGCGGGCGCAATCCAGGGCCATGGCCACATTGTTGCGTTTGAGCATGGAGATGTGAGCGGCCTCGAGCTTTTTCTGGTCTTTGAGGCGGCCGGCCTGGACGGCGAGGAGCTGGGCCTTGGTGATTTCGGTGATCATCCAGGCAAGCTTTTCCTGCACCAGTTGGTGGGAAGCGATGGGCCGGTCGTCAAACTGCTTGCGGAGGATGGAATACTGGCGGGCGGTCTCGTAGCAATCCATGGCGGCGCCGATGACGCCCCAGCCGATTCCGTAGCGCGCCTGGGAAAGACAGGATAGCGGGGCTTTCAGGCCTTTGGCGAGAGGGAGGCGGTCCTGCTCGCGGACGCGGCAATCGGCGAAGGCCAGGCTGGAGGTGACCGAAGCGCGCATGGACCATTTGCCGTGAATATCGCTGGTGGTGTATCCGGGGGCGCCTCGTTCCACCAGGAAGCCGACGATGCCTTCGGCGGCGCGGGCCCAGACGACGGCCACGTCGGAGACGCCGCCGTTGGTGATCCAGGTCTTCTCGCCGTTGAGGATCCAGCAATCGCCTTCGCGGCGCGCGGTGGCGCGCATGCCGGCGGGGTTGGAACCGAAATCGGGTTCGGTGAGTCCGAAGCATCCGATGGAAGCGCCGCTTTGCAGGCGGGGGAGCCACTTTTGCTTCTGCTCTTCGGATCCGTACGTGTGGATGGGGTACATGACCAGGGCGCCCTGCACGGAGACGAAGGAGCGGACGCCGGAATCGATACGTTCCAGCTCCTGCATGATGAGACCGTATTCCACGTTGCTCATGGCGGCGCAGCCGTAGCCTTCCAGGTTGGCGCCGAAGAAGCCGAGTCCGGCCATTTCCGGAATGAGTTCGGCGGGAAAGCGGGCCTCGCGGAAGCAATCGCGAATCAGGGGCAGGATGCGCTCTTCGGCGAAGCGCCGGGCGGTCTGCCGTACCATCAACTCCTGTTCATTGAACAGCGAGTCGACGCAGAAGTAGTCTACGCCTTTGAATGCCATCGGTTTTACTGTCCTATTATTTGAACACGGAATCGCGGGGAGGGTTGGCTGTGGGAACAGGCCTCCGGCCGGGGATGGCCGGAGGCCTGAGCTACTTTACGGATAGAGGCCGCGGACGTGGCTGGCGTCAGCGACGCGGCTGACGCCGAGCATGTTGGCGGCAAGGCGCATGTTGGCCTTGCGCTCGAGGTGGATCTTGAGGACGTCGTTGAAGGCGCGGGTCATGACCTTCTCCAGGCGCCCGTTGACGTCCTGCTCGTCCCAGAAGAGGTGGTTTTCGTCCTGCACCCACTCGAAGTAAGATACAGTGACGCCGCCGGCATTACAGAGGATGTCGGGGATCAGGAAGACTCCCTTTTCATCCAGGATGCGGTCGGCTTCGGGGGTCACCGGTCCATTGGCGGCTTCCGCAATGACGCGAGCGCGAACGGCGTGGGCGTTTTCGGCGGTGATGGCGTTTTCCAGGGCGGCCGGGACCAGGATCTCGCATTCGAGCGCGAGCAGTTCGGCCGGCGTAATGCTGTCGGCGCCGGGGAATCCGACGACCGTGCCGGTGCGGTTCTTGAAGGCGATAACGGCGGGGATGTCGAGGCCCTTGAGGTTGCAGATGCAGCCGCGGCTATCGTTGACCGCGAGCACTTTCGCGCCGGCGTCGTGGAATAACTGCGCGGCGATGGAGCCGGCGTTGCCGAAGCCCTGCACCACTACGCGGGCGTCCTGCATGGGGATGCCCAGGTGCTGGCAACTGCTGCGGGTGGTGTAGAACACCCCGCGTCCGGTGGCTTCGTTGCGGCCGAGGGAGCCGCCGAGGCTGATCGGTTTGCCGGTCACGACGCCGTGAACGGGATACCCTTTATTCATGCTGTACGTGTCCATAATCCACGCCATGATCTGCGGCGTGGTGTAGACGTCGGGAGCCGGAATGTCTTTTTCCGGTCCGATGAGCGGGAGAATGGAACTGGCATAACGGCGGGTGAGCCGCTCCAGTTCGCCCAGGGAGAGAACTTTGGGGTTGCAGGTAACACCGCCCTTGCCGCCGCCAAAGGGGATATTCACAACGGCGCATTTCCAGGTCATCCACGTGGCCAGCGCCTTGACTTCGTCCACCGTCACATTGGGGTGGAAGCGGATGCCGCCCTTGGCCGGACCGCG
>JARLGM010000204.1 GCA_031292755.1 Candidatus Sulfopaludibacter sp. | reverse complement strand
AATGCCGTGCCAGCCAGCAAGACTTCATAAACGGATCTCTAATTCAGGACACTAGAGTGTTGCGCAATAGCGCGGCGTGATGGCGGTGCTGCCGGCTTCGACATCAATCAGCCGTGCATCTTATGCATCCCCGGCGATGGCCGTTCGAACCGCACTCACTCACTTCAGCGTTCCGGGGCATTTCGGCGCCGGGTTGGCGAACTCCCCATCGACGGCGCCTTTCAGCGTGTACCAGCCATTCACCGAGAACGAGGGACTGGCCTGCATCAGCCAGGAGGCAGTGACTACATTTTGAAAGTTATACTTCATGGTCGAGTTCGTGATCGGGAACTGCATTTCTGACAGTTCGCCAAACCGGTCTTCGACTGGATCGCCCACTTCCAGGGTCGTCTGACATTTGGAGAAGGTGTAAGGCGGATCCCAAGGCAGGGAGAATGTCCAGGATTGCGGGAATTCCTGCACAGAATTGTTGCCAAAAGGATCCTCCATAAATTCCGCGACCTCGTGGCTCAAGGGCATCAAGTCGGAGTTCGGCTGGGGCGCGTCGAGGTAAGTCGCGTAAATGAAAGCGTCGTAGATGCCCGGAGTGTGTTGATATGTTCTGGATGGTTATGCGGCCGTCCAACTTCCGTGACCCGCTCATCTTTTCTCGCCATCAATTGCATCCTCCTCGCATTGCGTTTCCTTTACTGGGATTTTAGCTTGAAGCACTACGAACGGGAGCGCCTCCAGCGCCTGGCGGACCATCGGAAGATGGAAAGAGGCGATGCCTGAACTCAAACTGCTGTTTCTGCAAATGGCAGTGATCCTGACCACCGCCCGATTGATGGCAGCAGCATTCCGCTTCGCCGGCCAACCAGCGGTGGTCGGCGAAATGGCCGCGGGGATCCTGCTGGGTCCGTCATTACTCGGCAGAATCTCGCCCGCCATCATGAACTCCCTCTTCCCCGCGGACGGCCTCGCTCCGCTGTCCGCGCTCAGCCAGGTGGGACTCATCCTGTTCATGTTCCTGATTGGCATCGAGGTCCGGCCGGCCTCCCTTCGCTCCACTGCCAAATCGGTGATTCTTGCCAGCCAGGCGAGTATCGTAGCGCCTTTGCTGCTTGGCGGGGCTCTGGCTTCGGAACTCCATTCCCGTTTGAGTAGCGGCGCCCCCAGGCTGCCATTCGTGCTGTTTCTGGCAACGGCCATGGGCGTCACCGCGTTCCCGGTTCTGGCGCGTATTCTGGCGGAGCGCGGACTGATGCACACCCGGGTCGGGGTGTTCGCTGTCTCCTGTGCCGCGTTCGACGATCTGACTGCCTGGTGCCTCCTTGCCGTAGTCACGGTGATCGCGCGTCCCGAGGCGACGCAGAACCCGCTGCCCTGGCGTTTCGCGGCGCTCCTTGGGTACATTCTCGCGATGGTATTTTTGGTGCGTCCGGTATTCCGCCTTTTGCTTCCGGCGACCGCAAAGCCGGGCCCCTGCCGGTTTGGTGCGGCTATGATCCTGCTCCTGTTTTCCGCCTGGGCCAATGAGGCACTCGCTGTTCATGCTTTGTTCGGCGCTTTTCTGGCCGGCCTCGTGATCCCAAAAGGCGGCAAACTGGAACAGGATTTGCACGAACGGCTGGAATCGGTGACCGTGGTTTTGTTGTTACCGCTGTTCTTCGCCTTCACCGGCCCCCGCACCAGTATCGGGCTGCTGAACCATCCCAGACTCTGGTTGCTGTGTGGCCTCATCGTAATCGTGGCCATAGTGAGCAAGCTTCTGGTAAGTGCCGTGGTGGTGCACGCAAGTGGCATGCCGTGGCGCGAATCGCTTGCCGTGGGAGTCCTGGTGAATACCAAAGGTCTGGTCGAGCTGGTCATCCTCAATGTAGGGCTCGACCTGCACATTCTTTCCCCGACGCTGTTTTCCATGATGGTGATTATGGCCCTGGCCACCACCCTCATGACCACGCCGCTGCTGGATTGAATCCTCCCGGCGCCATCCTGATCTGAGCGTCCCGGACAGGATAATCGGTACAATAGGCCTTGCGCTCCGGAACCCTGTTTTTGCTCCCCCTTTCTTTTTCCCTCTGCCTGGCCCAGCAGCAGCCACAGCCACAACATGAATCCATCGTCGTGACCGGCACCTTCGAGCCCCTCACACTCGATGAAATGGATCGCGCCCTCACCCTGCTGCCCGCGCGAAACATGTATCTCGTCTCTAACACCCTCACCGACCTGCTCCGCCTCGACCCCTCGCTCGATCTCCAGGCGCGCAGCCCCGACGGCGTGCAGACCGACGTGTCCATTCGCGGCGGCAACTTCGGCCAGACCCTCGTCCTGCTCAACGGCCTGCGCCTGAACGATGTGCAGAGCGGCCACCACAATATGGACATCCCGGTCCCCCTGGAGGCCATCAGCCAGGTGGAAGTCCTGCACGGTTCCGGATCCAGCATGTATGGCTCTGACGCCACCGCCGGCGTGATCAATATCATCACCGCCCCGCCCGAGGGTCTGGAACTGCGGCTGCGGACCGCCGTGGGCAACGAAGGCATCAACCAGCAGCGCGTCTCCCTTTCCGACAGCTTCGGCAGTCTTTCCCAGCAACTCACCTTCTCGCGCGACTTCTCCTCGGGCTTCATGCCGGACCGCGACTATCGCAACTTACAGTTCGCCTCCACCACTCACCTGCTCAGCAGCCTGGGCTTCACCGATGTCACGCTCGCCTACATGGATCACCCCTTTGGCGCCGACCAGTTTTACGGCCCCTACAACTCCTGGGAGAACACCAAGACGTGGTGGGCCGGCGTGCAGCAGGCCCTGGGTAAGAAGACCACCGCCAGCTTCGCATACCGCCGCCATAGCGACCTGTTCGTGCTCCTGCGCGACAATCCGGCGGTCTACACCAATCACCATC
Organism: Candidatus Sulfopaludibacter sp.; assembly: GCA_031292755.1. GTDB lineage: Bacteria > Acidobacteriota > Terriglobia > Bryobacterales > Bryobacteraceae > Sulfopaludibacter. Next base: position 9,112 of record JARLGM010000204.1, on the reverse strand, counting down.
ACGATGAAAGCTTCCAGGCCGCCCTGCGCCGCCGCGAGAATCCCCGCCCCGGTGTCACAGTCTCTTACGGCGTTGAGGGCCTGCACGAATCCATCGTCAGCAACAACCTGGGAATCCATGCCCGCAGCCGCGGCGCGGCCTATGGCGCGCTGGATTTCCGGGCGTTGAAGCGCTTCTCCCTGTCCGTTTCGGCGCGCGAGGAAGTGTACCGCCGCATCTCCGGCGAGTTCAGTCCTACCGTCGCCGGCGGTGTCTGGATTTCCCCGGTCCTCAAGTTTCGCGCCTCCGCCAGCCGCGCCTTTCGCGTCCCCACCTACACCGATCTCTACTATGAGGACCCGGCCAACCTGGGCAATCCGCACCTGCTGCCCGAACATGCCTGGACCTACGACGGCGGATTCGATTGGACTCCCTCTTCGCGCGTGCGCGGCAGCGTCTCGCTCTTCGAGCGGCGCGAGCGCAACGGCATCGACTATTACCGCACTTCGCCCGACGCCCCGTGGCAGGCGCTCAATATCGACAGTCTCAACTTCAGCGGCGTGGAAAGCTCCCTGCGCTTCATGCCCACTCTCACCCAAACCATCGACTTCCGCTATACCTGGATGCTGGGCACGCAGGACACCGTCCCCATCGGCTACACCAAGTACTCCTTCAACTACCCCACCGATTCCGGAGTCGTGGCCTGGCAAGGCGACTTCCACGGCCTGCTCTGCCGCTCGCGCCTCGGCGTCATGAAGCGCCGCGACCGCGACCCTTACGCCTTATGGGATATTTACGCCGGCCTCTCGCGCGGCCAGCTTCACCCCTTCCTCCAGCTCTCCAACGTCACGGCCACATCGTATGAAGAGATCCAGGGCGTAATCATGCCCGGCCGGACCGTCATCGGCGGCGTGGAGTGGGTCCTGGCGAAGCACTGATTTTTCCCTGCCGGAAGGTTCTCAGCCCGTCAACGGACTGGCTTTTACGCAATGCTGTCCAGTTAGGCCGCCCGGGGGCATGTCCGTGCTGGAGACGGCCAGAGGCGACCTTTCTCAGAGTGGCGCGAAATACGGCCTGAATCGGTGACTGGCGTGCGAATATGAAGACGCGAGGATACGCAGATCACACAGCAGATTTGCGTGTGGACGGCAAGTTCTTTGGGGCGTTGCGCCAATTTCAGAGCAGAATCGAGGCGACAACCTACCTACAGGCATGGCACTAGCCATTTCCTGAGAGCCTTGCGGCACCCACTGGATTCGCGCCTGAAGGGCTACGATATGCGAAAGGGGTTCACGAGAAAACCGCAAGGAGACGAGCCCGCGATGGGAGGGAAGAACTACATAACGCCGAGTGGGCTGCAGCGCCTCAAAGAGGAGCACCGGTTTCTGCTCACCAGGGAACGCCCGGCCGTGACCAAGGTGGTGGCGTGGGCTGCCAGCAACGGCGATCGCAGTGAAAACGCCGACTATCAGTACGGCAAGCGGCGGCTGCGCCAGATCGATGGGCGGATTCGCTTTCTCACGAAGCGAATCGATGCCGCGGAAGTGGTGGACCCGGAACGTCCGAGAGCGGGGCAGGCGGCGACGCGGGCATTCTTCGGAGCGACCGTGCGCTATGCCAATGCCGCAGGAACGGAGCGAGTGGTGAGCATCGTGGGCAGCGACGAGGTCGATCTCAACCGCCACCACATCAGTTGGATGTCGCCTCTGGGACGCGCGTTGATGAAGTCGGCAGCGGGCGACCGCGTAGCTCTCCAAGCGCCGGGCGGTACAGAATATCTGGTCGTCCTGGAAGTGTGTTACGAGCGCATTTCTGTGGAACCGTTCCGTGAACCACCTGGCGCCGAGGCCTCGGCAAAGGAACCCCTCGCCGACGCCAATCGACATGACCAAGGTTAGCGAAGCAGCGCATGAAAATTTCAGGCCCCGAGCAAGGACGAATTGTGGGGCGACTATAGGGCTGTTTCGTTCCGCGGATTCCGGGTGAGTGAGCTCCCTACTTCCTGCTGACATCATTCTCGGCGAGCAGCCGCTCGATCAAACCCGTCACCTCTTCCCGCATCTCGCCATGGAACTCTCCGCTGGCCTTTCCGGCGAAGCCTGCGTGCACGCTGCGCACCAACCCGTCGCGGCCCAGGAAGAAAGTGGTCGGCCACGCATTCAGATTCACCGCCTGCGGCAGCTTCGCGCTCAATTCGTCCGGCTCCCCCGCCACCAGCACGGGATAGTCAATCCCGTACTTCTGAATGAACGCGCGCAGCCGCGCCGGGTCCTTCAACTGATCGCCTTCCTCGAAAGAAAGCGCGACAATCTCAAGCCCCTGCGCCCGGTACTTGCCGTACAACTCCACCAGGAACGGAGCCTCATCGTGGCAGTTCGGGCACCAGCTTCCGCCAATCGCCACAATCACCACCTTGCCCCGGAAACGTTCGTCGGTGCTGCTCACTATCTTGCCCGAAAGGTCCGGAAACGCGAAGCGAAAGGGCACCGTCGGGTCCTGCACGCTGGTGTGGCGCGAGGGATCGGTGGGCTCCGGCAGTCCCTTTGCCCGCGCCTCCGCGGAACGCACGGCAATCAGCTCATTCCGCCCGTTCTGCACGATGCGCAGCGTGCCATCGGCCCGCGGCGTCACTTCCAGCAGCAGCGGACGCGCGCCATCGAAATGGCTCAGTACGAATTTGCTGTCCCGCCACGCGCCCTCAAGGTTACCGGTATCGCCGTCCACGCGCAGAATCGCTGCCGACACCTCCGCGCCGGACTGCTTCACGATGAAGTGCCAAGCCTTTTCGCCCTTCGCGCTCTCCACTTCCACGTCCCACAATCCGGCGATCGCCGGAACCCCGTCTCCTGCCGCCGCTGCCGGAGCGAAGCGCTTCGCCTCGAAGGGATATTCGTTGGCAGCGCGGCGATACGTGCCCACCAGCTTTCCCTCCGCAAACTGCGCCGTCAGGCGCGCCGCATAATAGTCGAAATTTAGCACCAGGCGGACGCCATCGAGTTGCCCGCCGGTGGAAGTCACCTTCTGATCCCCGTTGAAGAACGAGCCCGATACCGTGGCTCCGCTGCCCGCGAATTCCATGCGGAACGGAATCTCCAACCCGTTGACGCGGACCTGCGCATCCCACAGTCCCGCGAGCGGCTGGCCCATGGCACCGGGCAGCCAGAGAAGTCCCAAAACCAGCATTCTACTCATACTCTATGGACTTTAGTATATTACACGTTCTCGTGTCGTGGATATGGAACGTTAATAAGAGAGTTAGTACCTTAAAACAGCAGTCGAAAGTACTCTCCGACCCTATAATCAAGGTTCACGGGAGGCCAGATTCACTGTGACAGGAGCAATCCTTTTCTTAGTCTTTTTCTTGCTCATTGCACCCAAGACACGAGGCATCATCATGGGCATGATGGGCCAGTCGGGAGATTGGCTCACCCAATACGCGCCCTTCTCCTACGTTATTCTCACCCTGATCGGCGTGGCCGGGGTTCTCTCGCTCGCCCTGATGGTGCGATGGCCCAAAACTCCGGAGCCGGAGAATCCCCTGGCGAAGTACAAGCGCGACGACTTGGCGGACATCGACTGACCCGCCTCGGACACGCCGGTATCAAGTACGCTAGACTAGTGGTTTCCTAGGCGGATCTACTTGAATCGGTTAGTTCTTCCAGCCATCCTGGCGGTGGCCTTTCTGGCGCGCGCCGAGCAGCAGGAACTCGGACAGCTCGATGCCAGCCCCAACCTCTTCACCGTGATGGCGGCGATCAATGCCGTTGGCTACAACGCCGACGTCGATTCCAAACTCAACTCTCCGGTGCGCGACGCCGTCCGCGCCGAGTTGGCCAAGCGGAAGATTCCCTCGCTGCCCGCATTGAAGGAGTTTTTCGAGAAGCACCGCAAGCACTCCGACACCGAAGAACTGAGCCAGTACATCAGTTTCGGCCTGACCGCCAAGGGCCCTCCCGATTTCGCCATCACCCAGCGCGAGGTGGAGATTCCGCCGGACGTCTCCGGCATGACCGAGCTTTCCGGCCTGCTCGCGTCGTTCTATCAGGAGGCCGGCATCGAAAATCTCTGGCGAGCCTCGCAACGCTATATCGACGATTACACCCGCTTCTATCACACCCCGGTCACCAACGCGGTGCTCTCCGTAAATGCCTACCTGCGTCAACAGACGTCGGGCTTCCGCGGCCGCCACTTTCAGATTTTTCTGGAATTGCAGGGGGCGCCTAACCAGGTTCAGACGCGCAGCTACGGCGAGCAGTATTACGTGGTGATCACGCCTTCGGCCGAGCCGCGCACGTTCGACGTCCGGCACGCCTATCTTCACTATCTGCTGGATCCTTTGGCCACGCGCTATCAGGAGATCGTCAACCGCAAGAAGCCCCTCATCGACATTGCCAACCGCTCGCGCATCCTGCCCGATGCCTTTAAGCAGGATTTCCTCCTGCTGGTCACCGAATGTCTCATCAAGGCCGTGGAGGCGCGGTTGGACCACAAACCCGAAACCGTCCAGCAGGCCCTGATGCAAGGCTTCATCCTCACGCCTTACTTTTCCGAAGCGCTCCCCGTGTACGAAAAACAGGAGCAGAGCATGCTGCTCTACTATCCTGATATGGTGCGGGCCATCGACAATTTCAAGGAGAATGCGCGGCTCGAAAAAATTACGTTCAGCACCGATGCGCCCGGGCAGGTGGCCCCCGCCGAGCCGCGGGAAGTGGCTCCGCCGCCGCTTACCGGCGCCGCCAAAACTCTGGATGATGCCGAAAAGGCCTACGTGAGCCGCGATCTGGAAAAGGCCAAAGGCCTGTTTCTGGCAAGCCTGCAGCAGACCGACGTCAAACCGCAGCACGCCGCCGCCTATTACGGCCTGGGCCGCATCGCCCTGCTGCAAAAAGATCCGGAAGGCGCGGAGAAGCTATTGCTGAAAGCCAAGGATCTGGAACCCGACCCCTTCGTCAGGGGATGGGTGCTGGTGTACCTGGGCAAATTGTCCGCGGCTTCGGGAGACCGTCTGGCCGCCGTGGAGTACTTGAACGAGGCTTTGAAGTTAACCGGCGCCAGCGAGAAGGCGCGTGAAGAGGCCGCCAAGGGCCTGCAAACATTGAAAAAGTAACACAAATTCAAGGAGTTCTCTAGAAATGAAAAGAATGATTCTCACCGGCATGTTGGCGTTCGGCGCCTCCGTGGCCGCTCTCATGGCCCAGCAGCCCGCCGCGCCGGCCGCGCCGGCGGCGCCCAAAGGTCCCGCTCCCAAGTCCAAAGGCGAACAGGAAGCCCTTATGGCGCTGCAAACCGCTCTACAGGCCCAGAATTGGGACAACGTCATTGCCGCCGCCGAAGATCTGAACACCAAGTACACCGACAGCGACTTCAAAGAGATTGCCACCTACTATGAGGCTGTGGCCTACCAGGAGAAGAACGATTGGATCAAGGCCGATATCTACGGCGAAAAGGTGCTGGAAATCAACCCCAAGAACATCCAGGCCACTTTGCTGGTGGGAGAACTGCTCGCCAAGCACACCCGCGAGAACGATCTGGACAAGGAAGAGAAGCTGGGCAAGGCGGAAAAAATGCTGAACGCCACCATTGAAAATGTGAAGACCGGCGGCAAGCCCAATCCGCAGCTCACCGATGCTCAGTGGGCCGAGCAACAGAAATACCTCATCGCCGAGGCCGAAGACAACCTGGGAATCTGCGCCTTGACCCGCAAGACCTACGATAAGGCCGTCCCCCATTTCCGCGCCGCCGTGGAAAATGACCCGCAGCCGAGTTACAACGTGCAACTGGCTTCCGTCCTGCAATCCTCCGGCAAGAACGATGAGGCCATCGCCATCTGCGACAAACTGCTGGCCGACCCCCAGTTGCATCCCGCCATCAAACAGGTCGCGACCAACGTGAAGGCCGCCGCCATGCAAGCCAAAGGAGGCAAATAAGGCTCCGCACATGCGCGCGGAGCTGGCATCTCTGGAAGCCAAAATCAACTACCGGTTCCTGCATCCGGAGTTGCTGCACCGCGCGCTGACCCACAGTTCGCTCGCCAACGAATCGCGCAACGGCGCGTCCGGCTCGCCGCTGGACGATAACGAACAGCTCGAATTCCTGGGCGATTCGGTGCTCGGCTTCCTGATTGCCGAAGCCCTTGTGCAGCGCCTCCCCGAGTCACACGAAGGCGAACTCTCCCGCCAGAAGGCTCACTTGGTGAGCGCCGCGCACCTGCACGGTGTGGCCCGGCGTCTGGAGATCGGCAGCTTCCTCGAATTGGGCCGGAGCGAAGAAATGAGCGGCGGCCGCTGCAAAAAGACCCTGCTGGTGGATGCCCTCGAGGCGCTCATCGCCGCGATGTATCTGGATGGCGGCGCCGAGGCCGCCCGGGCGTTCATCGTCAATCACGTGCTGGACGCGCCCTTCGAGGGCGATGAAGAGGCCGGCACGGACATCCAACCCGCCATCGCCAATTTCAAAAGCGCCCTCCAGGAATTGGCGCAGTCGCGCGGCCTGCCGCAACCGCGATATGCTATGGTGCGCGAGCGCGGCCCCGAACACTCCAAGCTCTTCACCGTGGAAGTGCGCGTGGGCCGCGAGTGGACCGGCCAGGCGGACGGCCGCACCAAGAAAATTGCCGCTCAACGCGCGGCCCGCGGAGTTTACCAACGTTTGAGCCACTCGGGCGAAGAGGAGAATACCGATCCGGCAGCCGTCGAATAGCATGCACGGCATGAATCCCGCGGAGTTCGCCAACATTGCCAGGTGCGAACGGGACTTTTGGTGGTACCGCGGCGCGCGGGTCATCATGGACCGCATACTCCCTCCCCACCTCGAAGGCCGCACTCTCGCCCGCGTCCTGGACGCCGGATGCGGCACCGGGTATCTTTCCTATCTGCTGCAAACCCGGCGGCATTGGACCGTCGTCCCCATGGACGTGAGCGCGGACGGCCTCCGCTATGCGCGCCGCATGGGCGTGCAGCGGCCCGTTCAGGGCGATGCCCGCCAACTCCCCTTTCCCGCCGGAGCCTTCGACCTGGTGCTCGCCATGGACGTGCTGCCGCACCTTCCCCCAGGCTGCGAACAAAACGCGGCGAAGGAGATGGCCCGCGTGCTGGCGCCGGGCGGCATCCTGGCCATCCGGGCCGCGGCCCTCGATCTCCTGCGCAGCCGCCATTCCGCCTTTGCCTTCGAGAAGCAGCGCTTTACGCGCCGCCGCCTCACCGGACTGGCGGAACAGGCGGGCCTCCGCGTCCTGCGCTGCACGTATACCAATTCCCTGCTGCTTCCGGTCGCCCTGCTGAAATTCCGCGTCTGGGAGCCGCTCTTGCGCCGTCCCCCCGCCAGCGGAGTCGAGCCCGTGGCTCCCTGGTTGGATCGCCTCCTGTATGCGGCCCTGGCGATCGAGGCCCGCTTCCTCGGCGCCGGCGGCAGTTTCCCCGTGGGCCAGTCTCTGGTCCTGGTCGCGGAGAAGCCCCGGTGATGTTTCCCTCCCTGAGTGTCTTCTTCCCGGCCTACAATGACGCTCCTTCGCTGCCCGGCCTGTTACAGAAGACCTTCGCCACGCTCGAGCGGCACGTCACCGATTATGAAGTCATCGTGGTGAACGATGGCAGCCAGGACCGGACGGCGCAGGTGCTCGATGAATTGTCCCGGCGCTATGCGCCCCACCTCCGCGTCGTCACGCACCCCCGCAATCGCGGTTACGGAGGCGCCCTGCGCACTGGATTCGCCGCCGCCCGCAAAGAGTTCGTCTTCTACACCGATGCCGACAGCCAGTACGACGTCACCGAACTGCCCCTGCTGCTGGCGCGCATGACTCCGGACACCGGCCTGGTGAATGGCTACAAACTGGAACGGCGCGACCCGGCTCACCGCGTCTGGATCGGCAGCGCCTACAACTTCTGCGCCCGCCTGCTGTTCCTCATCCGCATTCGCGACATCGATTGCGACTACCGCCTGATCCGGCGCGCCCTCCTGGATAAGATCCAACTCACCTCCACCAGCGGCGCCGTTTGCGTGGAACTGGTGCGCAAACTGGAACTTAGCGGATGGCGCGTGGACGAAGTCGGCGTGCACCACTACGAGCGCCTCTACGGAAGAAGCCAGTTCTTCCGCATCCGCTCGCTCGCCGTCACCTTCTCCCAGATACTGCGCCTGTGGGTGCGGCTGGTGATTCTGCGGTGACAATTCCGGCAAACTGCACAGTCGCCGGGACGCCGCCGCTGTTCGTGGCTCCCTGCAGAATCAAAGCATATTACTATCGATCCAACCGCCACTTACAGTAAGTAAGATATCATTTACCGGAGATTGCCAGACGGAATCCCGGCACGTATCGCGATGCGGGCAGCGACGGCCGCCATCAACAAACCCGCAAGAGCGTCAGCCAGGTAATGGTAACGGCCGTAGACAGTCGCCACCGCGATCAGCACTGCCATGACAAAAAGAAACCGGCTCACCCATATGTGTTCCGGCAAGGCCTTCCCCATGCCGATTGCGGCGGCGAATGCCGCGCCCACGTGCGCGCTCGGGAAAACGCTGGTGTAGATTCCGTAACTGCCCAACATCCACCAGTTGAACCGCCGGAAGATGGTGTCACTCGATGGCACGTCCTGTCCGAAGAACAGCAGGCGCGGCGGTTCCGAGGGCCAGAACGGGAACTGCGCGTAGCACAACAGGACACCCAGGGTGAAAACGAACAGGAAGCGATCCGCCCGATCGCGCCGGCGGTAAAGATACAGCACCGCGAGGGAAAACGGCGCGAGCGCATAGACCAGCGCATAAGCGATTTCGAGTAGCGACGGCACCAGCGGCCCCAACGACTCAATCGCAGCCTTGGCCCCGCCGCGCAACACCAACCGGTCCCAGGCTACCCAGTATGACTCCAGCGCGTGGCCACGGTGCGGCAGAGCGAACCAGCCCATCTCGCGGTAGGCCAGCAGGACCAGGCCCAGCGGCAGCCAATCGCGGATCACGCCGAGCGTCACTGATTTCCGCTCGCGATCCATATGGATGAGCAGGCTCGAAACCAGAATCACGACCAGGTTCGAGAGCAGTACCCGGTTCCGGACATTCGCAGCCACCGGCAGAATCATCGCCAGGGTGTCAGCGCCGGAATAAAACAGCAGCATTTCGGCCGGTTTTGTAGTTCAAAGAG
>JARLGM010000203.1 GCA_031292755.1 Candidatus Sulfopaludibacter sp. | reverse complement strand
CCTGCTCAGCCTCTACGAGCAGCGCATCAAACGCAAGGAAGTACAGACCACGGCCATGCTGCGCCAGTTGCAGCAGGAGCGCCGTGAAGCCCTCCAACAGGCCGTCGAAGAGGCCGCCTTGCTGGCCCAACTCGCGGCAAGCAAAGGAGAATCGCTCGACATCCAGCGCGATCTCCCGCGCCTCGCCCATTACCCGCAATTTGATTTTTCGAACCCCGAAATCGCCCGCTTAGTCGTCCACGCCCAACGGCTCGCCGAGGCCCGTAAGCTCTTCCAGAAGCCCCAAAAGCCGCTCCGCATGGCCGCATAAACCAGCCGTTCCAGCCTCACCAGGCGCGTCGCCGCCTCAAATGATCGTCCGGCAAATGAATATTCGCCACAGCCTCGCCCGGGAAGCCCGCCCTACTTACTCATCGCGTCCTTGGCGAACTGCCCGGAGGGATTCAGCGTATACTGCCAGTCGCTGATCAGCGTCGGTCCCCATTCGGGATCGAAACACCAGACCGTCCAACTGATACCTTTGCCTTCCAGGTATTTGATGATGGCGGGCCCGTATTCCGCCGGACGTGCGAATCCGCCAAATTCCGTCGCGATGAGCGGGTACTTGGCGGCGGCGAACCCGAAATCCTCCTCCCATTTCGGCTCCCAGGGTTGCGGCCGTTTATTGGAATAAGGATGGACGGTATAGCCGATCCGTTCGGCGGCGATCGGGTTAAGCCGGAGCGGCGTCAGGTCGTACGCCCAGTCGAAGCCCGCTACCAGTGGAATCACCTGCTGCGAGTTGGCGCGGATCACCGCAATCTGGTCCTCCACCATGGTCTTCCACTCGTCCCAACTCACCCTGCCGAACGCGGCGGGCTCATTGAACAGTTCGAAGAATGCCACGGTGTTGTGATTCCCGTATCGCCGGGACATGGCGCGCCAGAAACCGTAAGTCTCCTCTTTGGTCGTATCGTACATCGGGTCCTGGTAAACGCCCGTCGTCAGATTGCCGATGGAATGCCAGTCGATGATGATATACATGTCCAGATCCGTGCACCACTCCACGGCCTGGTCCAGCAGTTTGACATACTCTATGGGCGTTCGTTCCCGCCATGCCACCGGATGCACCGGAATGCGAACCAGCCGGGTGCCCATTTCCTTCACCTTGACGAAATGCTCTCTGCTCCAGTGACCTTGCATGGCCAGCTTGTCGGGATCGGAAATTGCCAGTCCGCGGAAGAGCACCGCGTTCCCGTCCGGGTCCACGAACTTGTTGCCCTTGACCGAAATCAACGGCATCTTCTTGTTATTGGTGGTGTAAGGGCGCCCGCCGGGGGCCGGATCCCGCCACCACGTGTGGCTTCGGGTCTGTGCCTGAGGCTGCGCGAGCGCGGCAGCCCCGCAGCACAGCAGCGCCATGCTGGCGGCGCCGGTACTCGTGATGCGCTTCATGGAATCGGCCTACGCTACCGTGTCCATCAGGCTGCGGTAGGGTTTCCCCACTTCCTGCGCGTCCACCACGGCTACCGCGGCAACGTGGACAATGTCATTGACTTCGGACCCGCGCTGCAGCACGTGGACCGGTTTGGAAAGGCCCGTCAGCAGCGGGCCGATCAGTTCGCAACCGCCGATCCGTTGCAGCAGTTTGTAGGCGATGTTGCCGGATTCCAGGTTGGGGAAAATCAGCACGTTGGCGCCGCCTTTCAGCGTGCTGAACGGATAGGTCTCTTCGATGATCTGCGGCACCACGGCCGTGTCGGCCTGCATTTCTCCGTCGATCATCAGGTGCGGCGCCCGCTGCCGCACCAGGTCTACCGCGCGCCGGACCTTCTCCGCCCACGGATGATGGGTGCTTCCGAAGTTAGAGAAGCTCAGCATGGCCACGCGCGGTTCCTGGTTGAAGCGCCGCGCCTTTTCCGCCGCCATGATGGCGATCTCCGCCAGTTCTTCCGCCGATGGATCGATATTCACCGTCGCGTCGGCCAGGAAGTAGATATCGCTCTTGGGCGTAATCAGCACGTACACGCCGGCCACGCGCTTCAGTTCCGGCCGCACGTCGATCACCTGCAGCGCCGGACGAATGGTGTCCGGATAATGCGTCGTCAGGCCGCCGATCACAGCATCGGCATCGCCCAGCCGCACCATCATGCTGCCGAAGGTGATGGGGTTGAGGATCAACTGGCGCGCCTCGGTGTGCGTCACACCCTTGCGCTGCCGCAGGCTGAAAAATTCCTCGGCATACTCTTCCAGACGCGCGAACTTAGCCGGGTCGACGATTTCGATGCCGTTCAGATGCAGGCGCAGTTCCGCCGCTTTGGCGCGGATGACCTCCTGGTTGCCCAGCAGAATGGGCGAGGCCACTTTCTCATCCAGCAGAATCTGGCAGGCGCGCAGAATCTTGCCTTCCTGGCCCTCGGTGAAGACGATGCGCTTGGGATCCATCTGCGCCTTGTTGACCATGGCGCGCATCACGCCGTGCGCGGTGCCCAGGCGGCGCTCCAGCGCCTCGCGGTAATGCTTCAGGTCCACGGGGGTCTGCGCCACGCCGGTCTCCATCGCGGCCTGCGCCACGGCGGAGGCCTCGAAGATCAGCACGCGCGGATCGAACGGCTTGGGGATGATGTATTCGCGGCCGAATTCGATGCGCTCCACGCCGTAGGCGCGCAGCACGGAATCGGGCACGTCTTCCTTCGCCAGGGCCGCCAGCGCGCGAGTCGCGGCCAGTTTCATCTCGTCGTTGATTGTCGTGGCCCGCACATCCAGCGCGCCCCGGAATATGAACGGGAATCCCAGGACGTTGTTCACCTGGTTGGGATAATCGGAGCGGCCGGTGGCCACGATGGCGTCGGGCCGCGCGGCCAGTGCCACGTCATAAGCGATCTCGGGATCGGGGTTCGCCAGGGCGAAAATAATGGGGTTCGGCGCCATCCCTTTCACCATTTCCGGAGTCACCGCGCCCGCGCTGGAAAGTCCGAAGAATACGTCGGCGCCCACCAGGGCTTCGGTCAGGGTGCGCGCATTGGTGGTCGAGGCGAAGCGCGCCTTATAGGCGTTCATGCCCACCGTGCGGCCTTCGAAGATCACGCCCTTGGTGTCGCACATGACGATGTTTTCGCGCCGCACGCCCAGCTTGACGTAATGCGCGGCGCAGGAAAGCGCGCTGGCGCCCGCGCCGTTGAAGACTACGTGGACCTCGTCGATTTTCTTGCCGCTGAGTTCCAGCGCATTCAGCAGACCGGCGCCGGAGATGATCGCCGTGCCGTGCTGATCGTCGTGGAAGACCGGAATCTTCATGGTCTTCCGCAGCTCTTCCTCAATGTAAAAGCACTCGGGGGCTTTGATGTCTTCCAGGTTGATCCCGCCGAAGGTGGGTTCGAGGATCTGGCAGGTGCGAATGATCTCGTCGGGATTGGACGTGTCGAGCTCGATATCGAAGACGTCGATATCGGCGAATCGCTTGAACAGGACACCCTTGCCCTCCATCACTGGCTTACCGGCCAGGGCGCCGATATTTCCCAGGCCCAGGACGGCGGTGCCGTTGGACACCACGCCTACCAGGTTTCCCTTGCCGGTGTACTTGTATGCCAGGCTCGGGTCGCGCTCGATCTCCAGGCAGGGAACGGCCACGCCGGGTGTGTACGCAAGACTCAGATCGCGCTGCGTGCGGCACGGCTTGGTGGGCACGACGGCGATCTTTCCCGCCGGGGAAGAAGAGTGGTATTCCAAGGCATCTTCGGGACGAATGATCATAGAAAGCGCACCTTTCAAGATAATTATACTCGCTTGTCTGATTGCAACGGCATTTTTCGTTGAAATATCCACCATTACACCACCTGTACGCGGTGCCGTGGGACGCCTCTTCACAACCCTGTTACACAATGCCTTGCATAATGAAATAGAGAGGACTACATGCAGCCACTACCGGAGCAGGAACTTCGCAAAATCGACGCATACTGGCGCGCGGCCAATTATCTTTCCGTGGGACAGATCTACCTGTATGACAACCCGCTGCTCACCGAACCGCTCAAGCTGGAGCACATCAAGCCGCGCCTGCTGGGCCACTGGGGCACTACGCCCGGCTTGAACTTCATCTACGTCCATTGCAATCGCCTGATCCGGAAGTATGACCTGGACATGATTTACATTTGCGGCCCGGGCCACGGCGGCCCGGGCATGGTCGCCAACACGTATCTGGAAGGCACTTATAGCGAGATTTACCCGAACATCGGCGAAAATGCCGAGGGGCTGAAGCGGCTGTTCACGCAGTTCTCTTTTCCCGGCGGCATTCCCAGCCACGCCGCTCCGGAGACGCCCGGCTCCATTCACGAAGGCGGCGAACTGGGCTACGCCCTGGTGCACGCCTACGGGGCGGTGTTCGATAATCCCGGCCTGATTGCCTGCTGCGTGGTGGGCGATGGCGAAGCCGAGACGGGCGCGCTCGCCACCAGTTGGCACTCCAACAAGTTTCTCAATCCGGCGCGCGACGGCGCCGTGCTGCCGGTCCTGCATCTGAACGGGTACAAGATTGCCGGACCGACGGTGCTGGCGCGCATTCCGAAAGAGGAGTTGGTGGCGCTGTTCACCGGGTATGGGTACAAGCCGTACTTCGTGGAAGGCGACGACCCGGCGCAGATGCACCAGGACATGGCTGCCACTATGGAGACGGCCATCCAGGAGATTCGCGCCATTCAGGAGCGCGCGCGCAAACAGGGCGAGACCGCCCGGCCGGCGTGGCCCATGATCGTGCTGCGATCCCCGAAAGGCTGGACCGGGCCGAAGATTGTGGACGGCGTGGCCATTGAAGGAACCTTCCGCGCGCACCAGGTGCCGCTGACCGATTTTGTGGCCAAGCCGCAGCACGTCCAGATTCTCGAGAACTGGATGCGCAGTTACAAGCCGGAGCAGCTGTTCGACGAGACGGGTGCGTTTCGCGCCGATCTGCGCGCCCTGGCGCCCCAAGGCGAGCGGCGCATGGGCGCCAATCCGCACGCCAACGGCGGGCTGCTGCTGAAGGACCTGTGCGTGCCGGACTTTCGCAAGTATGCCGTGGACGTGCCGCGTCCCGGCGCGGTGAGCGGCGAAGCCACGCGCGTCCTCGGTAACATGCTGCGCGACGTCATGAAGCTGAACCAGGACTCCCGTAATTTCCGCGTGATGGGGCCGGACGAGACCGAATCCAACCGCCTTGGCGCCCTGTTCGAAGTCACCAACCGCGAGTCGATGGCGCAGATTCTCTCCACCGACGACCACGTGGCGCGCGACGGGCGCGTGATGGAGGTGCTGAGCGAGCACATGTGCCAGGGCTGGCTGGAAGGTTATCTGCTGACCGGGCGGCACGGCTTCTTTTCCTGCTACGAAGGCTTCATCCACATTATCGATTCCATGCTGAACCAGCATGCCAAGTGGCTGAAGGTGACCCGGCACCTGCCATGGCGCAGGCCCATCGCGTCGCTGAATTACCTGCTGACCTCGCACGTGTGGCGCCAGGATCATAACGGATTCAGTCACCAGGATCCGGGTTTTATCGATTTCGTGGTGAACAAGAAGGCCGATATCGTGCGCGTGTATCTGCCGCCCGACGCCAACACGCTGCTCTCCGTGGCCGACCACTGCATCCGCAGCCGGCACTACGTCAACGTGATTGTGGCGGGGAAGCAGCCGGCGCCGCAGTGGCTCGACATGGACGCCGCCATCAAGCACTGCACCGTCGGCGTGGGAATCTGGGAGTGGGCCAGCAACGATCAGGGAACCGAGCCTGACGTGGTGATGGCCTGCTGCGGCGATGTGCCCACGCTGGAAACCCTGGCGGCGGTGGATTTCCTGCGCGGCGCCATCCCGGACCTGAAGATCCGGGTGGTCAACGTGGTGGACCTGATGACCCTCCAACCTGCCAGCGAGCATCCCCACGGGCTTTCCGACAGCGAGTTCGATTCCATCTTCACGAAGGACCGGCCGGTGGTATTCGCCTTCCACGGCTATCCCTGGCTGATTCACCGCCTGACCTACCGCCGTCACAACCACGACAATCTGCATGTGCGCGGGTATAAGGAGGAAGGCACCACCACCACGCCTTTCGATATGACCGTGCTGAACGACCTGGACCGGTTCCACCTGGCGATGGACGTAATCGACCGCGTGCCGCGCATTCAGAAGGTGGCGGCGCACCAGAAACAGGCCCTGCGCAATAAGCTGATCGAGCACAAATTGTACATCGCGGCGCACGGCGATGACATGCCGGAGATCAGGAACTGGAAGTGGCCGGCATAACCCGCCGGGAGGCCGATTCCGCATGAGAATTCTAGTTCTGAATGGAGGCTCCAGCAGCCTGAAGGCCACGCTGCGCGACCATGGCCAAAGGGCGCCTTTGTGGGAAGCGCACGTGGAGTGGGGCCGGGAGCCGGGCAAGGCGCAGATGAAGATCGGCGGCGGAAAGGCACAGACCCGCACGCTCGATATTGAATCGCCGCGGGATGTGCTGGCTCCGGTGCTCGCGACCCTGCCCGGGACGGTGGATGTGGTGGGGCATCGCGTGGTCCACGGCGGCGTAGCCTATCGTGAGACCACGCGCATCACGCCGGAAGTCAAAGAGGGCATCCGCATGTATTGCGAGTTCGCCCCGGAGCACAACCGGCTGGAATTGGAAGCCATCGAGGAAGCGGAGCGCATTCTGGGGGACGCGGTGCCGCAGATCGCCGTGTTCGATACCGCGTTTCACGCCACCATTCCGGAACCGGCTTGGGTTTACCCCGGCCCTTATGAATGGCTGGAGCAGGGCATCCGGCGGTATGGATTTCATGGCATCAGCCACCAATATGTGTCGCAGCGGGCGGCGGAGATGGCGCCGTGCGCGCGCCTGGTGAGCTGCCATTTGGGGAACGGGGCGTCGCTGGCGGCGATTCGGGACGGCAAGAGTATCGACACCACCATGGGGTTCACGCCCCTCGAAGGCCTCATGATGGGCACGCGCTCGGGCTCCGTCGATCCCGGCATCTTGATTTACCTGGTGCGGCACAAAGGGTACGGCGCGGCCCAACTGGACCGTCTGCTGAATCGGGAATCGGGGCTGAAGGGGATTTCGGGAATCTCCGGAGACATGCGCGAGATTCTGGCGGCCATCGGTCGCGGTGAGGCGCGGGCGCGGTTGGCGTTCGACATGTACGTGCATCGCCTGTGCCGCGAAATCGGCGGCATGGTGGCGAGCCTCGGAGGTCTCGACGCGCTCCTGTTCACCGCCGGAATCGGCGAAAACTGCCCGCCCTTGCGGACCGCGGTCTGCCGGCAGCTTTCGTTCTGGAACATCCGGTTGGACGAGGCGCTGAATGCGCGGACGCCGGAGGATGCGGACATCGCGGCGCCCGGGTCCGCGGTGCGCGTGCTGGTGGTACACACCGATGAGGATTGGGAAATTGCACGAGAGTGCGTACGGGTGTTGACTTAGCGGCTGTTGCGCCAGTGCTCTTTTTCTTCGGCGATGAAGTAACGCACCAGTTCCCGGTAGATCGCTTCAATCACGTCGGGGCTCAGGCCCTCGCGCTCGGCCCACTGGCGGCGCGCCTGAAGCATGGCGGCGAAGCGATCGGGAGCGGCCACGGCGTGCTCGCTGTCTTTGAATCGGGCCGCCGCTTTCACGTAGCCGGCGCGCTGTCCGATCAGCCGGACGATCTGCTCGTCGAGGCGGTCGATCTGGGCGCGCACTTCCTCCAGGGAGGCGCAGTCGGCGGGGGATTTCATCCTACAGGTCCTCCAGCAGGCGATGCAGGCGGGGAATATTGGCGCGCACAAACGCCGCGGGTGTCTGGCCGGCGGCTTTGCTTTCGGCGGCGATGAATTTCCGCATATGCGGCAGGGCCTCGGAAGAGACGGGCAGCGGCTCTCCGGAGAGTTCTATGCGGCCTCGCCAGTGTTCGATTCGCGCGAAGAAGTGCTCGCCGGGATGACAATCGCTGGCGGTTTCCATGCGATCGACCACTACCGTGTCGCCGGCGTACACATCTTTCAGTTCGCAACTGACATCTCCGGTGGCCCTCACTACTTCGAACAGGCCGTAGCGCGAATCGCGCCATGCCTCCAGCGCTTCGCGAGCCTCCATGCGGAGAGTGGCGCCGTGTTTCCGCAGATGCTCCTCTATGGCGGTCCGCCCAGTGGCTTTCGGGCGGAAGTCGAACAGGTACCAGAGGAAGAAACCCCCGGAGCCGGTAGCCATGTCTTCTTCTTCCGGGAGTTCGTCGCCGAAATACTGGCGCGCCGCCTCCAGCATTTCCCGCCGCTTGTAGATCCGCTCCGCGGTTTCGAGAAGCCCTTCCATGGCCTCTACGCGCACGGGATCATCCGGAAGGTCAGGCTCGCCGGGTTCTCCCCGCCCGGCCGCTTCGTCGGCGTCGAGGTGGCATTTCTTGTATTTCTTGCCGCTGCCGCACCAGCAGGGATCGTTGCGGCCGGGTTTGACTACCGGAGGTTCGTCCTCTTCGAACTCCTCCTCGTCATCGTCCCAGTCGTCGAGATCGTCTTCTTCGTCATCCTCGTCGTGCATCAGGGCTCGGTAAAGGCAGACGTCCTCGATATCGAGATCGGGAAGTTCCTCCGCCACGATGCGGGGCACGAAGCCCTCGGGTTCATCCATGGTTTCGCGCATCCAGCGTCGGCCGTCTTTGTTAAGGAGCCTTTCGAATTGTACGAACAGCTCCTTCGAACGGGCACGCTGACCGATTTCGGACAGTGCATCAGCCGCGGCCAGCAGCAGATACGAAGCATCATCCTCGGTGGCGTGCTGCGCAAAATCCTTCATCAGCGCGAGGATCGCTGCCGGCGCATCGGGAGCGCCCGGCATCAGGCCGAGATGCTCCGCCATGCCGCATCGCACGCCTGTTGTCGCGCCGGGGAGAGTCGCGCGGATGCTTCGGATAGTCTCCTCCGGGTGTCGCACGGCCATGCGGCAGAGGGCCCAGTGAGCGTGCAGGAAGATGCCGTTGTCGCGAAGGTTAGAGAGGTCCCAGAGATCGGGAAGGATCTCGGGGCCGGCCAGTTCCCCCAGCAGCGCCACAATCCACTGCAGGGCTTCGGGGTGGGTGTCGCTGGGGTCTCGCGCCCAGGCGCGGAGGGCGGCATGCAGCACGGGGACGCATGACGCGGCTTCGCCCCGAATCTCCTTCAGCACCTCCGGGGAGAGTCCGTCGAGCGCGCCCACCGCCAACCGGTTGAGCAGCCAGTAGGGGCGCAGCCGCTGGCTCAACTCTTCCGGCACCGCTTCCGGCTTCAGGCGCGGCTCCTGGCTTTCCGCTATCACGCGGTAGGTATCGGGGTCGTCGTGGTCGAACCCGGAGCCCTCGGGATCGGTCTGCATTGACTGGGCGAACTCCTCCGGAACCTCGCTCCGGAGCGCCACGGCCCACAGGGCAATGGTGAAAAAGATATCGGCCGCGGGCTCCGTCCGGGGATTCGCGCGATACACTTGCGCGAGTCCGGCGTACTGCAGGCTGCCGAACGGCTGCAATTCGAGACCCTTCCAGAAGAAGCGTTCGGCATCGGCGAAATTGCCTGCCTTGGCGGCCGCCTTGCCCAGCACGGAATAAGCGGATGCATAGTCCGGATCGATCGCCAGTAGTTCATGAGCCGTGGATACGGAATCGGCTCCCTCGGTGGCCCGTTCCTTCGCAATATCCAGCAGGCGGGTGCGATGAGATTCGGGGGGGAAGAGCATTCCAACTGTAGGTTACCGCAGGCGTCCTCCGGATTCGTGAGACAGCAGCCATCGCTTGCGGTCGAGCCCGCCTCCGTAGCCGACCAGTTTGCCGCCGGCTCCGATCACGCGATGGCAAGGCACCACGATGGCGACAGGATTCGAACCATTTGCCAGGCCCACGGCGCGCGCGGCTCCCGGCGAATTCAATTTCGCGGCAAGTTCGCCGTAGGTAGCCGTAGTGCCAGGGGGAATGAGGCGCAGCAAACGCCAGACGCTTTGCTGGAACGGCGTGCCGCCGGTATCCACGGCGATGCGGTCGAGGCCGGCGAGATCGCCGGCGAAGTACTCGTCCAGGCGGCGGCGAAACAATTCCGCGCCATTGCCGGAAGTGAAGGTGACAGCGCCGAATCGGGATTTCAGCGCCGCCGCCAGGCGCTCCTCCCGGTCGTCGAATCCCAGGGCGCAGAGCGTTTCGCCGCGCCAGGCCAGCAGCAGACTGCCGATGGGCGAATCGATGCGGTCCATGTGGAGTTCGGTCATTTCAGGTATGATGCCCCCATGCGGATCGCCTGTCTTCTTTTTACCATGGCGATGCTCTGGGGGCTGCGCGCGGAGAACGTACCGGAAGTGCGGGTTCGCGTAGGGCCGTACGCGTTTCCGGGGGCCACCATTTCCGTGCAGGCGAACCTGGTGGAAATGGGCGTGACCGTGAGAGATCGGCGCGGCAACCCGGTGGGTGGATTCACGGCCGCCGATTTTGCGGTCTTCGATAACAGCAAGCCGCAGGAGATCACGTTTTTCTCGGAACAGTTGGTAGCCAGGCCCAGCGCTTCCGGTCAACCGCAGGGTCCGGGCAGGATCTCCGGGCCGCGGGCGGAAGCTCCGGCCACACCCGCGACGCTATCGCTGGCTTTGTTCTTCGACGATACGCATGCGAGTCTCTTCGATTGCCGCAAGGCGGTTTTGGCGGCGCAGAAAGTGCTGTCAGAAGCGCAGCCGGCGGACCGCATCGCCCTGTTCACCGGATCGGGTGCGGTCACTCTGGATTTCACTACGGACCGCGAGAAATTGAAGGCCGCGCTGGCGCAAATCCAGCCCCACTGGACCCGTGACCAACTGGATGCCTGCGTCACTCTGGATCCGTACCAGGCCTATGTCGTCTCTCACTATTTGGATGAGACGGAGAGGCGGCGCGCCATTGGCCTCGCCATCGCGTGCAACTGTCCGTCCCACGACCCGGAATGCATCAAGGAACAGCCGGGATACGTGCAGGCCGCCTCCTCCAACGCCTGGGACATCTATAAGTCCGGTTCCGAAGTGGTTCTCGACGTTCTGCGCATCGCGGTGAACCGCCTCGCGGCCATGCCTGAAAGCCGCATTGTGGTGGTGCTTTCGCGAGGCTTTGTGACCGGAGGGATGGACCGCAGAAAGAGCGCGATTATCGATGCCGCCTTGCGGGCGCGCATAGTCCTGAACGCTCTCGACACGGAGGGTCTGACGACGAGACCCGACCAGGGACGGAGGCAGATCGTGCTTTCCGAAATGATGGCTGATGTTTCGGCGGCGACCGGCGGCCGGTTCATCAAGAACAACAATGACTTGACCGGCGCGCTGGAGACTTTGACCACCCCGCCGGAGGTCTCTTACCGGCTGGGCTTTACGCCGTCGCATGAGCCTGACGACACGTACCACAACCTGAAGATCAAGCTGCGCAACGATCGCGGCGATGCAGTGGACGCGAGGCAGGGATATTGGGCGGAAAAGGCCAAGCCGGCTGCCGAGCCGGCGCAAAGGCGCATCGACGACGCCGTGCTGTCCACCAAACAGATTTCTGAAATTCCGACGACCCTGCGCGTGACCTTGCCCGCTCCCAAGAGCGCCGGGCCGATCGTGGTCAGAGTTTCGGTGGACGCGCGCCAACTGCGCTTCCTCAGGAAGAGCGGCCGCAGCATGCAGGAGCTGACATTCGTCACGGTGCTGGAAAACGCCGCCGGCGAGTACGTCGCAGGGAAGCAGGCAGTCATGGATCTGGCGCTGACCGCTCCCAAGCTGGCCAGCATGCAAGCTACTGGCATCAAGGCGGTGATGTCCTTCGCTGCATTGCCGGGCGACTATTCCGTCCGGGCAGTGGTGCGTGAAGCCGGAGCCAACCGCATCGGTGCTGCGACGGCCCGTTTTGAACTCCAGTAAATGATCCCCCGGCAGAGCCGGGGGCTTTTATTAACCTTGGGCCGCTCAAGCGGCTATTGCGGGGTCGCTGACGCGGCCCCGATCATCATGGCCACCTTATCGGTGGCCCCTCAGAATTCCATTTTCAGCTGATCCAGCCTCTTGTCCTCTTCTTCCTGCCGCTGGATG
>JARLGM010000202.1 GCA_031292755.1 Candidatus Sulfopaludibacter sp. | reverse complement strand
CCGGCTTCAGGTGCTCCTCGGAAAACTCCGCCAGCTTGCTTTTCGCCAGCAGATAATTCTCCAGCCGCCTGTTGCTGGAAAGCACGTCCAGCCGGTGCAGTTCCAGGTGTTCGTCGAACGCCGGCAGGCGCAGGAATCGCTTCAACGTGCTGGCCTTCATGCGATGCAGGTCCTTGAACTTCATGTGATTGGCCACCAGCGCCTCCACCTGCTCCATTTCATCGCGTGAAAAGCGCAGGCGATGCAGAATGCAGTGCGCCATGGCAATGCCTTCTTCCACGTGCCCGTCGAACCGGATCCGCTCCGCCACGCGAAAGGTAGGCGGCTTGCCTACGTCGTGCAGCAGGGCGCCCAGTGCCAGCGTCAGCGAGGGGCGATCGAGCCCTTCCAGCAGCATCAGCGTGTGCGTCCAAACGTCGCCTTCCGGATGATATTCCGGAGGCTGTGCCACTCCCTTCATGGCGGCCACCTCGGGCAGTATGTCGGCCAGCATACCGGTGGCATCCAGCAGTTCGAATCCCCGGCGCGCGCCACCTTCGGTGAGGATGCGGCTTAACTCGTCGCGGACTCGTTCCGCCGCCACTTTCAGAATCGACGCGTGATGCCGCTGAATGGCGGCAAACGTGTCCGCTTCGATGGCGAAACCCAGGCGCGCAGCGAATCGCACCGCCCGCAGCAGGCGCAGATGATCCTCGCCGAATCGCGTGTCCGGGTCGCCGATCGCGCGCACCATCCGCCGCTCCAGGTCGGCGCGCCCATCCACGTAGTCCAGCACATCGCCGGTATCGGGGTCCATCATGAGCCCGTTGATGGTGAAGTCGCGCCGCAGCACGTCCTGGCGCGGATCGTTTTCGAAGTGGACGCTGCCCGGACGCCGCCCGTCCTCGTAATCGTGATCGCTGCGGAAGGTGGCCACCTCCACCTGGTGGAAAACGTCGCGCACCAGCACCACGCCGAAGGTGGCGCCCACCCGGCCCGAACGCGGGAACAGATCCATGATGCGGTCGGGCCGGGCGTCGGTGGAAATGTCGAAGTCCTTGGGCTTT
This sequence comes from Candidatus Sulfopaludibacter sp., assembly GCA_031292755.1. Lineage (GTDB taxonomy): Bacteria > Acidobacteriota > Terriglobia > Bryobacterales > Bryobacteraceae > Sulfopaludibacter. Next base: position 10,998 of record JARLGM010000202.1, on the reverse strand, counting down.
TGGCCCAGCAGCAGGTCGCGCACGCAACCGCCCACCAGATACGCCTGATGCCCCGCGCCGCGGAGCTTTTTGATCGTCGTCAGCGCCAGCGTTTCCGAGTCCATGTGCCGCCTGTCTACCCCTCTCTCTATGCTAATATGTGGGTGCTTAGCTCCACTTGGAGGCGGGGAACCATCTATTGGGGTGCAGTCCCGTAACAGCGATCGAGGAGAGATTTTAGTGTCATCCCCGCAACGGCCGGCAACGGTCAAGGTGGTTGTTGCCACCACCGTGATGCTGTCGTTCATTTCCTTCTGGCGCGCAGCCGCCATTGTCCTCAGCGATCTTGCATCCTCAGCCTACTACGTGGGCGGTATCGCCGAGCACGCCATCGGCAAAGCGGCTCCCTGGTTCATTCTGGCCATCATGCTGTTTTCCTACGCCGTGCGCGCCATCTACATCGAAAGCTGTTCGATGTTCGTGCGCGGCGGCGTATACAAAGTCGTGCACGAGGCCATGGGCGGCACCCTGGCCAAATTCTCCGTCTCGGCGCTGATGTTCGATTATGTGCTCACCGGACCCATCAGCGCGGTCAGCGCGGGCTTGTACCTGGGCGGGTTGATCAACGAACTCGGCCAGAACATGAAGATGGGCGGACTGCACGTCTATCCCCCGTACTTCGCGGCGGGCTTCGCGGCCATAGTCACCCTGTACTTCTGGCGGAAGAACATCATCGGGATCCACGAATCCAGCGAAAAGGCCCTGCGCATCATGCAGATCACCACCGTCATGGTGGTGATCCTGATCATCTGGTGCCTGGCCACAATTTTAAAGAACGGCTACAACCCCGTGCCGCTGCCCATCCCCGCCAACCTGCACTTCGATCCGGAGGCGCTGGGTTGGCTGAAAGGGACGGCAGCACCCTCCATCACCGTGATCGCCATCATGATCGGCCTCGGGCACTCGCTGCTTGCCATGAGCGGCGAAGAGAGCCTGGCGCAGGTGAACCGCGAAATCGCCCATCCCAAGCTGAAGAACCTGGAACGCGCCGGCTTCGTGATCTTCGTTTACAGCATGATGTTCACCTCGCTGGTCTCGTTTTTCGCCGTGATGATCATCCCCGATTCGGCCCGCCAGGGTTTCCTCGATAACCTGATCGGCGGCCTTTCGATGTACCTCATCGGTCCGCTTTCGGTGCGGTTGCTGTTCCATGCCTTTGTCGTGCTGGTAGGCACGCTGATTCTGGCCGGAGCCGTCAACACCGCCATCATCGGCTCCAACGGCGTGCTCAACCGCGTAGCCGAAGATGGCGTGCTGCCCGATTGGTTCCGTCACCCGCACAAGACGTACGGCACCACCTCGCGGCTCATCAATCTCATCGTCATAATGCAGTTGCTCACCATCCTCATCAGCCGCGGCGATATGCAGATGCTGGGTGAAGCCTATGCCTTCGGCGTGGTGTGGAGCTTCGCCATGAAGGCGCTTTCGGTGCTGGTGCTGCGTTATAAACAGCCGGGCGGCCGGGAATGGAAGGTACCGCTCAATTTCCACATCGGAGGGGTCGAAATTCCGCTCGGCCTGATGATGATCACCGTGGCGCTGTTCGCCCTGGCCGTCATCAACGTGCTCACCAAGAAAACGGCCACCATCTCCGGCGTTCTTTTCACCATCATATTCTTCATCGTTTTCGAGGCCTCCGATATCTACAACCGCAAGCGCAAAGCCACGCATGAGCAGGACCTGGAAAAGTTCCGCCTGGACACCCGGGCGGACCTTTCGGCAGAGAGCATCAGCGTGCGTCCCGGCAACATTCTGGTGGCGGTGCGCAATCCGCATCGCTTGCAGCACCTGGCGCGCATCCTGGCCAAAACCGATATGCGCAAGATGGATATCGTGGTGCTCTCGGTGCGCCAGGTCACACAAGCCGGCTCCGGCGAACATGGGCTCGACGTCGAACAGATCTTCAGTGAAGACGAAACGCAGGTCTTCTCCCACGTGGTCACACTGGCCGAAAAAGCGGGTAAGCACGTCGAACTGATGGTGGTCCCGGGATCGGACCCCTACGAGGCCGTGGTGCAGACGGCGGCGCTGCTGCAATCCTCGCGCATCGTGATGGGTCTCTCGCCCAAGCTCACGCCGTCGGAACAGGGCGCGCAGGTGGGCCGCTTCTGGGAACAGCTTCCCGAACCGCGCCCCTCCATCTCGCTGGAAATCGTTCTGGAAAATCAGAAAGACGTAGTCTTCTTCAACCTGGGACCGCATCCGCCGCGATTGTGGCCCGAGGATATCGAACTGGCCCACCATCTCTGGCTGGAACTCAGCGCCCGGGGTCCTGGATCGAAACTGCACCACCGCGACATCATCGGTGTGGCGCTGCGGCGCATGCAGTCGGAGTTGCATTCCGACCGCTCCCCGGAGGTAGTCGAAGACATACTCCGCGAAGTGGCGGGAGACAATGTCCACGGTTCGAACGGGTCCGGTCCTGCTTAGGATAGGAGCAGAGAGTAGTTATACTATGAGGTCCCTATGCCCTCCGGCGCGGCCCGGTCTCCGGGCGCGAAAGTCGTCGTCGCCACAACCGTAGCCCTGTCGTTCATCTCGTTCTGGCGCGCGGCGGCAATCGTCCTGAGCGATCTGGCGTCGTCCGCCTTTTACGCCGGTGGAATCGCCGAGCATGCCATCGGCAGAAGCGCACCCTGGTTCATCCTCGGCGTCATGCTGTTCAGCTTCGCCGTCCGCTCCGTCTACATGGAATCCAGCAGCATGTTCGTGCGGGGCGGCGTCTACGTCGTGGTTCGCGATTCCATGGGACCGTTCGTGGCCCGGCTGTCGGTTTCGTCGCTCATCTTCGACTACATCCTTACCGGTCCCATCAGCGTGGTCAGCGCCGGACAGTATCTGGGCCACCTGATTAACGAGGTTGCCGAACTCAATCGCCTGCACTGGCATTTTTCGACGAATCTGTTCGCCGCGGGCTTCGGCATCATCGTCACCGTATATTTCTGGTGGAGCAACACCAAAGGCATTCACGAATCCAGCGGGCAGGCACTGCGCATCATGCAGATCACCACCGTGATGGTGGTCGCGTTTCTGATCTGGTGTCCCATCACGCTGTTGCTGGCGCCCAAAGTGACGCTCCCGCCCGCTCCGCTGCCGCGCAATCTGCAATTCGCGCCGGAAGCCCTGGGATGGCTGCGCGGAACCATCTGGCCGCAGATCGGCGCCATCGCGGTAATCGTCGCTTTCGGCCATTCGCTCCTCTCCATGAGCGGCTTCGAAACGCTGGCGCAGGTGTATCGCGAGATCGCTTACCCGAAGCTGAAGAACCTGCGCTACACCGGCAACCTGGTCTGCGTTTATGCCGTGGTATGCACCGGCGTGATCACGCTGTTCGCGGGCATGATCATCCCGGACCGGCAGCGCGCGCAGTACGTGGACAACCTGTTGGGAGGCCTGGCCATGCACCTGGCCGGGCCGCCGCTGCTGCGCCTGCTGTTCCACGTGTTCGTAGTGATCGTCGGCACGTTGATCCTGTCCGGAGCCGTCAACACTTCCATCATCGGAGCCAACGGCGTCATGAACCGCATCGCCGAGGATGGCGTCTTGCTGGATTGGTTCCGCAAACCGCAGCGCCGCTTTGGAACCACCTACCGGATCATCAACCTGATTACCTTATTGCAGATCGGCACCATTCTGCTGAGCCGCGGCGACGTGTATCTGTTGGGCGAAGCCTACGCCTTCGGCGTGGTGTGGAGCTTCGCCCTGAAATCCATGGGAGTGCTGGTGCTGCGCTACCATCGCCACGACCAGGAATACAAATTTCCCTTCAATCTCCGCCTCGGCGGCCTGGAGATTCCCGTGGGACTGGGCGTCACCACGCTGGTGCTGTTCCTGGTGGCCATCGCCAACCTGTTCACCAAGCGGATCGCCACCATCTACGGCGTGGCTTTCACCGCCGTGTTCTTCGTGATCTTCACCATCTCCGAGCGTGTCAACACCAGGAGGCTGGCGCACAAGAAAGCCGGGTTGGAAGAGTTCAATCTCGACATGCAGGCCGAAGTGACTGCCGAGACCATCCACGCGCGCCCCGGCTGCGTGCTGGTGGCCGTGCGCGACTACCACCGGCTGGCGCATTTGCAGAGCGTCTTGACCAAGACCAATCTGCGGCGGCACGATATCGTGGTGATGACCGTACGGCCCGTCTCCACGGGAGCCGGCGAGTACGAACTTTCCCAGCAGCAGCTCTTTGCCGATTACGAAAGGGAACTGCTCTCGCGCGTGGTGACGCTGGCCGAAAAAGAAGGCAAACACGTGGACCTGATCGTGGTTCCCGGCGTGGATCCTTTCGATGCCATGGTACAGACGGCCTCTAATCTGAAAGCCTCGCGCCTGGTCACCGGCGTTTCTTCGCGCATGGATTCCGAAGAACTGGCGCAGCGCATCGGCCTGGCGTGGGAGAAGCTACCCGAGCCTCGCCATCCGTTCTCGCTGGAGATCATCAGCCCCGGCCGGCCCTCCGTGTACGTCAACCTGGGCCCCCACCCGCCCCGCCTCTGGCCGCAGGATGTCGACCGCGCCCACGGCATCTGGCTCACCCTGAGCGAGTTGTTCGGTTCCCGGCTGCACCATCGCGACGTGATCGGCGTGGCCCTGCGCCGCCTCCAGAAGGACCTCGAAGGCGACCGCAAGGCGGAAGTCCTGTCCGATCTCGAAAAGGAAATCCACGGACCGGACAAAAACAACGGCCAGTAGCACAGAGCCAGAAGGAGCGCCCCACCCGTCCTACTGGCGCACCCTCAGCGGCGGCGGAAGATTTGCGCGTCTACAATGAGCGGGGTTGGGAATGTGCCGGATATGTGGTCCTGCCACGCGAGGCTCTCTTCGTCGGCGAGCGACCAAAGCAGGCCTACTACTGTGCATAGACTGAGACACGACCCGGCAAAGCGCGCCATGCGCTGCCGCAGGTCCGGACGGAAACCATCGAACGTGGTGAGCCGCAGATGCACGCAGCGCATCCCCGCGGTCTCGCGGTTGGCCACGGCCCAGAGCAGTCCGTACGTGACGCCGATCAGCACCAGCGCGGCGCCGAACACAATCAGGTTGAGCTTGTCGAAGGTGAACCGGCCGCCGCAGAAAAAGTAAGCTGCCAGAAACAGGCCATAAGCGGCCAGCACCACGCTCCAATCCAAAGCCGCGGCAACGGCGCGATGCAGCGTAGTGGCGACCGGCGCCTCGCAGTAGATCACCGAATCGACGGTGGTGCCCAGCGTCCTGGGCTTCACCGGCGCGGGCGGGAGAAAATCCAGCGTTCCCTGCCCTTCGTGAGTTTTCGAGCCGCGGCGGGGAGTCGTCTTCTCGCCGGTCTTCGCGCTGCCGGACGCCTTCGCCCGCGCCTTGGGCGGAGGTGGCGCACTGAAGGATTCGAACGGGATTACGTTCGAAGCCGGGCGTTCCTGAAACAGGCTGCGCTGTATAGCTCCCGAAAAATTGGGCGGTGGGCTGGTTCTGGCGCACTCCTGCGGCTCAGTCTCCACCATTGGCTGAGGCTTGGTAGCCAGGGCGCCATCGGTGTGATAGTTGGTCAGAGTGTCGGATGGCCGCCGGCCGCATCGCTGGCAGCGATGTTCGCCGTCGCCGTTTCGTGAACCGCAATAGCTACAGGTCATTTTGAAACACAGAGTTCCGCAAATTCACAGGCGAAGTCGGCATTGCAAATATGCTAACTTCAGCCTTGAGGCCTCTCCTGAAAACCTCTCTCAACTTTCTTAACATGATTCTGAGGTCTTGTCACGAAAAATCTTCGAGTATTACGTATATTTTCACCCCTAGTATATTGGCTTGGCTGGTTTTAGCCAGTAGCGCCGCAGCCCAGCAGCCACCCGCGCCCCCGGCGCAGCCCGCGACAGGCGCGGCGCAGACCGCCGCACCTACCGAAACGATCAAGCCGGGGTGGCCGCCCATCAAAGATCGCAAGACCATACCGGTCAATGTGTGGGATTTGACAGCCACGGACCAGGAAACCGACGGGCCCATCCGGAAACTGCGCGGTCACGCACAAGTGCAGAGCCAGGCTCTGCTGGTACGAGCCGACGAAATCGAATTCAATACCGAAACGTACGACGTAACCGCCAGCGGCAACGTCTATTTCCACTCGTTCGAGCGCGGTGAACAACTCTGGTGCGACCACCTGGAGTACAACTATGAAGAACAGCGCGGCAAATTCTACGGAGACGTCCGCGGGGAGGCCATGCCCCGCCTGGTGGTACATAAGGGCATTTTGAGCGGCACCAGCCCTTATCATTTCCAAGGGGTATGGGCAGAGCGGTTGGGGGAGCAGTACATCCTATACGACGGCTGGGTCACCAACTGCAAAATGCCGGATCCCTGGTGGAAAATGGTGGGCCCGAAGTTCGACATTATTCCGGGCGAGCGCGCCAAGGCGTACAAAAGCTGGTTCATCCTGCGCAAGATGCCGCTGTTTTACTTTCCCTACTTTTACCATTCGCTGGTGAAAGAGCCGCGCCACAGCGGATTCCTGATTCCCAACCTGGTGCCGCGTTCGCAGCGTGGTTTCATGATCGGGCTGGGATATTTTTGGGCCATTAATCGCAGTTACGATCTGACCTACCGCTTTCAGGATTACAACACCGACGCGTTCGGCCATCACGTGGATTTCCGGGGAAAGCCCCGCGCCGGTACGGACTTCGATGTGATCGTCAACGGCGTACAGGACCGCAACGGCGACCCGAACATCAGCAACCAGCGATTCAGCGGCCTGGACGTCTACCTGGCAGGACACAGCGAACTGCCGGACGGCTGGCGCGCCAATGGGTATATGAACTACGTGAGCTCTTTCCGCTACCGGCAGGAGTGGTCGGAATCCTTCAACGAAGCGATCGGATCGGAAATCCACTCGGTGGGCTACCTGGAAAAGAACTGGTCGAATTACACCTTCGACCTGGTGGCGTCCCGGGTGGAGAATTTCCAGCAAAGCGAGATTCAGCAACCCGGCCAGACGAACTTCACGCGCGATGCCGTACTCCTGCACAAGCTGCCGGAAGCGCAGTGGAGCGGCCGGGATCGCCAACTGTTCGCCAACCTGCCCATCTGGTTCTCGTTCTATTCCGCGGCCGGTCTGCTGTACCGGTCGTACCCGATTTTCGATCCCACCACCAACGCCCTGATAGAAAATTTCCAGACCAAGCAGTTCATGCCGCGCATCCACCTGTCGCCGCACGTCACCAGCGCGCTGCACCTGGGCAGTATCAGCCTGGTGCCGAGTATCGGGCTGGACGAGACGTACTACGGGGAAAGCCAGACGCCGTCAACCGCCGGGCCGAATCTTTTCCAGGTGACAGGCACGGACCTGGTGCGCAGCGCGCGCGATTTTTCCATGGACATCATTCTGCCCTCCTTCGCGCGCGTGTTCAACAAGAAGACGATCTTCGGCGATAAGCTCAAGCACGTGATCGAGACGCGCGCCACCTACCGGTATGTAACGGGAGTGGGCGACGATTTCAACCGTTTCATCCGCTTCGACGAAACCGACCTGCTGTCCAACACCAACGAGCTGGAGTATTCGCTGACCAACCGGCTGTTTGCCAAGCGGGGCGATAACGTCACCGAGATCTTCACCTGGGAATTGTCCCAAAAGCGCTACTTCGATCCCACGTTCGGCGGCGCCCTGATAACCGGACAGCCCAATGTCTTTACCGCGACTGCCGATCTTTCCGCGTACCCCTTCCTGCTGGGACCGCGCAACTACTCGCCGGTGGTCTCCATGCTGCGGACGAGCCCCGTGGACGGGTTGGGCATCAACTGGCAGGCCGATTACGATCCCTTTTATCACAAAGTGGTGGACAGCAGTTTCTCGATTGACTATCGCTTGAAGAAATACTTCGTGATTTCCGCCGGCAACAACGCCGTGCATACCGATACGCTGCTGACGCCCCAGGCCAATCAATATCGCTGGCGGGTAGCCTGGGGCGATCCCCAGCATCGCGGCTGGAACGCGGGTATCGATTCGGTCTACGACATTCGCCAGGGCGTGCTGGAGTACATGACGGCGCAGGTGACCTACAACACCGACTGCTGCGGCTTCAGCGTGCAGTACCGGAGATACAACATCGGGCTGCGCGATGAGAGCCGGCTCATGGTTGCCTTTGCGATTGCCAACGTGGGAACGTTCGGCACGCTGAAGAAACAGGATCGGTTGTTTTAAGCGCAATGCTGTTCCGTTGTGCCGCCGGCGAGGGACCGTCCCTGGGCTGGAGACGGCCAGATATGACCTTGCTCCGAGTAGTGCGTCATCCGGCCGAAGCCAGAAAACATCAGCAAACACGTTTGCGACTAAGAGGGGATCCATCGCTTGCAACGGAGGGCCGAGCCTGGGGCTGGCTTGCTGCCGGATACCGCGGCGTCACCTCTATCGTTCGACGTCGACTTCCGGGCCTTCCATTGTCGTCAGCTACCCTGCCGGAGTTGTCCGTAGACACTACGCCGTCAGTAGGATCAATCCCGTGGCGACCAGTCCCATCGTGCGGCATTTTTCGATCCGGCGCCCAACGGGCGCTCCGTCCCATTAACCCGCCAGTGCTTGTCACTCCTGGCGGAGCGCGATTATCGGGTCAATCCTCGTAGCCCGCAGTGCTGGGATCAGGCTTGCGAGTACGCCAACCACAAATAGGAACACCGCTGCTCCCAATATGCTTACAGGGTCCGCCGGACTGACACGGTACAGTAGAGGCGCGATCTGTGGGGTCGCCGCCAGAGTGATGGCGAGTCCGGAGGCGACCCCCGTTAAGGCCAGCAAAGAGCCTCGTCTCAGGACCATCCGGAGCACACCTTCGCGGCCGGCCCCAAGCGCCATCCGAATACCGATTTCCCGGGTCCGCTGGCTCACGGCATGAGCCATAACTCCGTAAAGGCCTACGGCGGAGAGCAAGATAGAGATAACGCCGAGCACACCGAGGAAGAACGAAGTGATCCGAGGACCGAACCAGGCGGCCGAGATGTAATCGGACAGCGGCATGGCCGTCAGGCCGGCCGAGTTCGGATCGATGGCTGACATTTCGTGGCGGAGTACCGAGACCAAACCGCGGGCATCGCGGTCGGTCCGGGCATAGACGGCTACACCCCTTTCGCCACTTCCGTAGTGTACCTGGTCAAAGGACATATAAAAGTATGGTTGCGGTCCTTCAGACAGGATGTAGTACTTACTATCCTTCACCATTCCCACAATCGTGAAAGGTTTTCCATTCGTGTGCACCTGGCGCCCCACGGGATCACGTCCGTCGAAAAAGCGCCGCGCGAAGGATTCGTTGACGATCATCACGCGAGGCGCGTCTGCGTTGTCCTGAGGCCTGAAATCGCGTCCGGCGAGAAGCGGCATCCGCAGCACGTCGAAGTAGCCGGGCGACACCGAGGCGTGATGAACAGCCAGGTTCTCGCCGGGCCTCGCCGCGTAGCCTTCGACCATAACGTCGTTCCATTTCCCGAGCCCGAAGCCGAGCGGAATCGAGTCGGAATAGGCGGCGCCCGTCACACCAGGTGCGGCGAGCAGGCGCTCCCGGAGTTGCCGCGAGAACTGCTGCTCCTCAGTCACTGTATAGTTGTTCGTCGCCAGAAAAAGACGGCCTACAATCACGTTGCGGTGATCGAAACCGGCCGGAGTGTTCTCCAATCCGGAGAGACTCCGGAGAAACAATCCGAGCGTCACGAGGGCCGCGAACGCAAGGCCCACTTCTGCTGCCACCACTAGCCCGGAGATGCGTCGCGAACTCCCGCCCTGTGAATCGCCTCTGCCTCCTTGCTTCAGTGCATCCACTACGCTGCGCCGTACAGATTGAAACGCGGGCGGCAGACCGGAGATCAGGGCGGAAGCCAGGCAGGCCAAAGCGGCAAAAAGGAATACCCGAGCGCTCAGGTGGGCATCAAAGTACACCGGCAATCCCGTAGGCGGCACGAGGTGAACGGGGAGGTCCTGAAACCACAAAGCGAGAGGCAAGCCCGCGAGCGTAGCCAGAGCCGCCACCAACAGGCTTTCGGAAACCAACTCTCGGCCCAACCGACCCGGACCCGCTCCCAGGGCGACGCGGATGCCGAACTCCCTCTGTCGAGATACGGAACGAGCCAGCAGAAGATTGGTAACATTCGCGCACGCAATCAGTAGCACGAGTCCGCACGCCGCTCCGAGGATGGCCAACGGCGAAGCCGAAATACTTGATAACCCCCCGTTCTCCGCCTTCCAGATCGGTACGATCCGGGCGCCGACTCCCTGGTTTGTCTTCGGAAAGGCGAGTGCAAGACGAGTGGCGACCGCCGCCACTTCGGCATTTGCCTCGGAGACGCTGACGCCGGGTTTAAGCCTGACGATGGCCTGGAAGTTCCGCGCATCGCGCTCGCGTTCCCCAGTCAGCGCCACTGGTATCCAGCCATCCAGCGCGATCCCCGGAAAATCGCCGTGAAATTCCCGAGGCGCCACGCCGACGATGGTGACCTGATGCCGGTTGATACGCACGGCGCGGCCGAGAATGGACGGGTCGCCCCGGAAATATTCCTGCCACAGCCGGTAGCTGATGACTGCCGTGAACGCTCTGGCCCTGTCGCCGTATTCGTCGCGAGTGAACGTGCGGCCCAGGGACGGCTTTACCCCCAGGACGTCGAAGTAGTTTCCGGAAACCAGCTCGAACCACGCGGAATAGGCGCTCTCTCCGTCGCCGACCGAGGCGGGAACATGTTGGTTCAGCAGCAATCCGGAGATGGTTCGCAGGCTGTCCTGGAAGTCCCGGCAGTCGGCATAGGAAACGTTAGGAGCCTGGAGGCCGCTGGCATGCACGGATTCCAATACGGCTAGTGTCCTGAGTCAGAAATTCATTTTAAAAGTAGAGGGCCTCCGTTATACTGTAATCCGGTCCCTGTGAGGAGGCTTACTTGCGCACTGGACGCCCCAAGAAACCGATTTCCCTGCTGCCTTCGGATAAAGAGAAATTGACATTGTTGGCGCGACGGCCCAAGACT
>JARLGM010000201.1 GCA_031292755.1 Candidatus Sulfopaludibacter sp. | reverse complement strand
GGTGCACTTTTCCACCACGCCTTTCATCCGCGGCCGGTTGCCCAGATAGTGCGTATTCGGGTTGAGATCCTTGGCCGGAATGGTGGGCTCGCTCCAGTTGAAGTGGCGTGCGCCGTAGGGGCAGGCCGCCATGCAATAGCGGCATCCGATGCACCAGTCGTAATCGATCACCACAATGCCGTCCGGTTCGGTCCACGTGGCGCCCGTCGGGCAGACCTTGGTACACGGCGAATTCTCGCAATGCTGGCACGCTGTTGGAACGTAGAAGTGGCCTTCTTCGGGAACCTCCGCCGGGTTGTAGTACGGGTCGGCGTGCGAGAAATCGACGCCTTTTTCCTTCTCCATCGAGAGCACCCGAATCCACTGGATCTCCGGATCGCGCGACTGATTGTTCTCCGCCACGCACGCATGCACGCAGCGCCGGCAGCCGATGCAGCGCGAGATATCCAGCGCATAGGCGAACTGCACGCCCGGTATCGGACCGGCATCCGACACGGTCACCTTCTGCCCGTGCTCGGCATACTTGCGCTCCATCTCCTGGATGGCCGTCCTCAGGCGTTCCTTGGGCGCCTCATACAAGCGCTTGGGACCGCACGCCGTCATCACCCAGCTTGCGGCGGCCGATGCGGCGGCGATCGTGAACAGCCGTCGCGAAGGGTTCTTGGTGTCTGTTTCCATCAGGTCCCTTTCAGTCCAATCCCGGCCGGTGCGGCGGCTTGGGCGCAGGCTTGGGCGCCAGCGCGCGGAACCGCGGCTGATGCGGATTGTGGCAGTTGGCGCACAGCAGGTACTGCTTGGCTCCGTTCCAGTTCCCGGTGCGGCGTCCGTGAACCCCCGCCCGCCAGTCGCGCAGTTTCTCGCCATGACACTGCCCGCAGAGCCGGTACGATTCCTCGAACGGCACCGGCTCCCCGCTGGCTAAATGCAGCGTGTTCCGGTTCGTGGCGTCGTGGCAGTCCAGGCACCAGCGGTGGGTCTCGTCATGCTTCAGCACGATATCGGTGTGCATCAGGGTCAGCTCGCGCCGTGTGCGATTCACGGGCATTCCCTCGTGACAGTTGGAGCACGGAAAGATCCCTTCCGAAAACGGCGGCGGCGGCACTTCCAGCCGCTCCTCCGCCGTTTTCACCCCTGCCGCGTTGGGCGCCGGCGAGGTCTTCGACCCGTCGCCCGCGCCCAGGGCCCCCGCCATCAGCATCGCCACCAAAATCCGTCTCATGCCAATCCTCAGGCGCAGCGCGCTTCCACCATGCGCTGCACTTCCCGCACCCACATCGTCTGGAACAGTTGCAGCCTCTCTCCAATCACCGAAGCCAGGTTCATGGATACGGCGTACCCCGTCCCGGGATTGGCCGCGAAGTGCTCCATCAGAGCCTCTCGGGAGAGCGCCAGCACCTCCGTTTCCAGCGGCGCAGTGGCGGTCAGGGTAAAGCGGTACGGCGGAATCAGCGCAGACCATCCCACCGTCTGCCCCGGTGCCCGCTCTTCCACCAGCATGTCTTCTTCGCGGTTGCGGACCTGCATGGGAAGCGTCAGCCGCAAACGGCCTCGCGCGATCAGGTAGATGCTCCCGGCCACGTCCCCCAAGTGAAACAGTTCCGCCCCGCTCGTCAGGATGGTGCGCTTGGCCAGTTTCATCACCTGGCCCGCGTCCTCTTCGCTCAATCCGTTCAAAAGATCTGCCTTCACCATGGTGTCCACCCTTTCAGTTCACCAGCGTCGATATGGTCCGGCTATGCAGCAGCGCCGATGTGGGGGTTTGCAGAAATGACTCCACCGCGGCCTGCTCCAGGCGGACGTGATTTTCAATCTGCAGTAGCAACACTTCCAGCGGAACCCGCGCGTGCGCCGCAATCGGGATCGCCGCTTGTACCGGCGGTTGCACGAAGAAGCGTGCGGGAGCCGCCGCTTTCGCCAGTTCCGGTTTTACCGCCATAGCCGGCGCGGATCTCTCGGGCCGCGTCGCCGCTCCAAATGCCAGGCATGTCACCGCCAATCCAAACATGCTTAAGCAAGCACCCATCAGCAACATTTCCATCGTTCGGGCCTCCTCTTCCTCGGCGCCTGCCTATTGCACGGCGAGAACCAAATCGAAAACAGCATAAAAATGCTCGATTATCTGCAATCGTCCCACCGGTTTCACGCCGGCGCCTGTCAAAATGTCATGCCGGCTCATGACGTTTCGTCAGGCGCCGGTCAATCATTTGACGGACTCCGCGGACTGTGACATGATTCGAGCATTCCGGTCAAGAACATCAGACCGCCTGTCGCCAGCATGACCATTGGACTGGCGGTTGGGGTTACGGCCGCGGTTGTGCTGGCCTGTTCGGTCGGCGCATATCTCTTCTCCAGGCACCATATGAAATCGCTGCTCGAAACCGCGCATGACACCGCGCTGGCGGAGGGCGACCTGATTCGCGTGGCCCTGGAGCACCAGATGATCGAGAACGACCGCACCCTGATCGCCCGCATGATCGAAAGCTTCCGCAAGCAGGCCGCGGTCGACCGCCTGGTGCTGCTGGACCGCTTTGGCACGGAGCGCTACCCAGCCGCGTCCGGCCAGCCCGATGCCGACCTCCGGATCGATTCGCCCACCTGTCAGGCCTGCCATCGTTATCCGCCGGAGCAGCGCGGCTCCAGCCGCGTGATCGAAACGCGCGGCGGCACCATCTTGCGCACCGTGGTGCCCATCCGCAACCGCCCGGAGTGCTACCGCTGCCATGATCCGAGTCACAAGATCAACGGCATCCTCATTCTGGACTACCGGGCCGACCATGTTCAGGAAGCCATGTCGCGCGACCTGCGCTGGCTGGTCTGGGGCACCGCTGCCATCACTCTGCTTCTGGTAGGCGCCATCGGCATCGTGATCCGGTTTGCCGTCCTGCGCCGCCTGCAGCGTTTCGAAACCACCGCGCGCCAGATCGCGGCGGGCGATCTGGAACAGCGCGTCCCCGCCCAGGGCGCCGATACCCTTTCCTGGCTGGCCCGCGAATTCAATACCATGGCGGACTCGGTGACCGGCCTGGTGGGCGAGGTGAAGAGCCAGAGGGAGCGCCTGGAGATGGTCATCAACAGCATCGATGACGGCATCGTAGTGCTGGATACCCACCGCACCATCGTCGCCGCCAACGACGCCTTTCTTCTGCGCGCCGAACACTCCCGCCAGGAGGTGCTGGGTTGCCAGTGCCGCGACGTGCCGCCCGGCGGCTGCACCGTTGACGATTGCCCCACGCTCGCCTGCCTGGGCTCGGGCGCCAGCCAGGTCCGCATCTGCGAACGCCACACCCCCGGCGGCGCGACCGTCTGGGAAGAGGTCCACGCCTCGCCCATCCGCGATGCCGCGGGAAAGCTGCAACAGGTAGTCGAGGTCTGGCGGGACATCTCCGAGCGCCGCGCCGCCGAGGCCCACATGGCCGAATCGCACCGCCTGGCGTCCTTGGGCACGCTGGCATCGGGCTTCTCCCACGAGCTCAACACGCCGCTCGCCACCGTTCTCACCTGCGTGGAGGGAATCCTGCGGGAACTCGGCGGACAACGTGACGTGGAGCAGATCCGCGAAAGCGCCGCCATCGCCCGGGAACAGATCTTGCGCTGCCGCGGCATCACCCAGCACTTTCTGCGCCTCTCGCGAGGCCAGCACTCCGCGGGCGATATTGTGGATCTGAAGGCCGCTGTGGCCGGCGTGGTTCGTCTCATCGAGCCCACCGCGCGCGCCCACTCCGTGGGCATCGAAGTTCGCCCGCTCGCCGGGGAACTGCACATCCGCGCCGACGAAGCCGAATTGCAGCATACCCTGATCAATCTGCTGCTCAACGCCGTTCAGGCTTCCCGGGCGGGCGGCCGCGTGACCGTTGCGGTGGAGGCTCGGGCTGAATCCGTGCGCATTCGCATCGCCGATAACGGCTGCGGCATCGCGCCGGAGAATCGCCAGCGGATCTTCGAACCCTTCTTCAGCGCCCGCGAGGGAGGCACCGGGCTGGGTCTGTTCCTGTCGCTCAACTTCGTCCGCCGGTGGGGCGGCGATATTCTAGTGGAGAGCACCCCCGGCCAGGGGTCGAACTTCGAAATCGTGTTTCCCGTGCTCGCGGCATGAAGACGACGGCTTCCTTACTTCTGGTGGATGACGACGCGGCGTTTCGCCATGTGATGGCATCCGAACTGCGCCGCCTGGGGCACCAGGTGGAAACCGCGGCGTCCGGCGAAGAGGCCGTCAAAAAGCTCGAAACACTGGAGGCCGAAGTAGTTCTGCTGGACCTCCGGCTGCCCGGCATGAACGGCCTGGAAACCTTAAAGGCCATCCGCGCGCGCAACGCCGCCGTCGAAATCATCCTGCTTACCGGGCATGGTTCCATCGATACGGCTATCGAATCCATCCGGGTCGGCGCCTTCGACTACGTGATTAAGCCATGCCCGCTGGACGAATTGCAGATCCGCATTCAGCGGGCGCTGGAGCGCCGTTCGCTGCGCCAACGCGCGAACCTGCTGGAACGCGGGCTCACCCCGCCGGACCTGGCCGGCTCTTTCCTCGGCGAGGACCCGGAATTCCAGCGGCTGCTGCGCCTGGTGGACCGTGTCGGTCCCAGCGATTCCACGGTTCTCATCGTGGGCGAAACCGGCGCCGGCAAGGAGCGCGTGGCCAAGTTGCTGCACGCCAGGAGCGGACGCAAGTCGCGCCCCTTTGTGGTCGTGGATTGCGCGGCGTTGCAGGAGAGCCTGCTGCAGAGCGAACTGTTCGGGCACGAGCGCGGCGCCTTCACCGGCGCCGATAAGGCCAAGCCGGGCCTTTTCGAAGTAGCCAACGGCGGCACCATCTTTCTGGATGAAATCGGTGAGATCAGCCCCTCCACACAGACCAAGCTGCTGCGCGTTCTGGACAGCTCGGTGTTCCGCCATGTCGGGGGAACCAGCGAAATTCACGTGGATGTGCGGGTCCTCGCCGCCACCAATCGCGACCTGCAACAGATGGTGCGCCAGGGGCAGTTTCGCGAAGACCTGTATTACCGCCTGAGCACCATCGCCATCGAGATTCCACCGCTGCGCCGGCGCGGCAGCGATATCGAACTGCTGGCCCGCCACTTCATCGGTGTCCTCAACGAGCGCTTCGGGTCGTCCAAGTTCCTGAGTCCCGCCGCCGTGGAGGCGCTGCGGCGGCACCACTGGCCCGGCAACGTTCGCGAACTGAAGCACGCCGTGGAAGCCGCCACGGTAGTCTGCGAAGCCGCCGAGATTCTGCCGGAGCACCTCCCCACGGCTGTCCGCAGCGCGCCGCGCGCGGAGAACGGCGCCCTGCCCACGCTGGATGAGTTGGAACGGGCCCACATTCGACGCGCCCTCGAAGCCAGCAACGGCCACCGCAGCAGCGCCGCGCGCATACTGGGTATCAGCGAGAGAAATCTGTATCGCAAACTGAAGGAGCACCGCCTGCTGTCGTAGAAGCCATGCCTGACACCCAGCGCGGAAACAGCACGGCCGGCTCCTCTAATGCCTGGTGGCGCCTTTTGCGCTGGCTCAGCGGTCTCTGGGTGCTACCGGTTTATGGGATGCTGAGCTGGGTTCTCCCTGCGTCGCCCCTGGCGGCCCGTTGGCTTTTGGTAGGCGCAGTCCTTCTGGCGCCGGTTCCGGCACTCCTGGTCTACTTCCGGCAGCGGAATCGCGCGATGATGGAAATCCGAAACGCCCGCGAAGAGGTGGAACAACTGAAGCTGCAACTCGAAACCGTGCGCTTCCGGACCGCAAGATTGCGGGAGGAGCTTTCGGCCGCGGACCAGCAGGCCCACTTGTCGCGTCAACTCACCCTTCTCGGCCAATTCACCGCCGGCTTCATGCACGAATTCAACAATCCTCTCGCCATCGTGACCAGCCGCATCGAGGTACTGCTGGAAGAGCGGGCCGAAGATGCAGCGCTCTGCCGCGACCTGCAGCAGATGTTGAAGGAGACGCGCTACATGGGAAACATCGCGCGTACCCTGCTACAGGCGCTGCGGCGCGAGCGCGGCGGTGAGGTATTCGAGCCTTCGGCCCCCTCGGAAGCGTTGGAAGACGCGCTGGCGGCGCTGGTCCCGTTAGCGCGGGAGCGGGGAGTTCGCGTGCTCCAGGAACTGGCTGAGGTGCCCCGCGTCAACCTGCCGGCCCATGTGGTGAGTGAAGTCGTGCGCGGGCTATTGAGCAACGCTCTCGACGCGCTCCACGGACGGGAAGGCGCCACCATCTGGATCCGCCTGGAACCGTATCGCATTGACGGAGCCAAAGTGGTGCTCCGCATCGAAGACAACGGGCCGGGGGTTCCGGAGGCCATCCGGGAGCACCTGTTCGAGCCGTTCGTCTCGCAGAGTCCGGGGCGAGAACGCCTTGGGCTCGGACTGTTCCTGGGCGCCAGCCTCCTCGACATGTACGACGGCCGCATATGGTATGAAGAAAGGGCAGGCGGCGGTGCCAGTTTCGTTATCGAGATTCCCCCGGCGCGCTTTACACGGGACCAGCCCTACCATTGGTTTGTCGGAGGTAATCCATCGTGAATCGCATCTTCGTAATTGACGACGAGGCGGCGATGGGCGAGAACATTCAGCGCATGCTGAAGCTTCCCGAGACCTCCGTCACGGCCTACACCGACCCGGTAAAGGGCCTGGCGGATGCGATGGCAAGGCCTCCCGAGCTGATGTTACTGGACATGCGCATGCCCGGCATGTCCGGCGAAGAACTGTTCGCGCGCCTGCATCCGGCGCATCCCGGGCTGCCCATCGTGTTCCTCACGGCATTCGGGTCGGTCGAGGGCGCGGTGTCGGCCATGCGCAACGGCGCTTTCGATTACCTGCAGAAACCCTTCCGGCGGGAAGACCTCATGCTGGTGGTCAAACGGGCGCTGTCTCACGTGGAACTGGAGCAGGAAGTCGGCCGGCTGAAGGGAAGACTGGAAGCGCTGGGTGAAACCGATCATCCCCAAACCCGCAGTGCCGCGATGCTGGATTTGACCGGGAAGGCCCGGCGCGCCGCGGCCACCGATGCCACCGTCATGATTCTGGGCGAGAGCGGCACCGGCAAGGAGGTGATGGCTCGCTACATCCAAAGTCAGAGTCCGCGCAAGAACAAGCCCTTCGTGCCGGTTGAGTGCAGCGCCCTGCCCGGCTCGCTCATCGAGAGCGAACTGTTCGGGTACGAGCGCGGCGCCTTCACCGGCGCGGAACGGACGAAGAAAGGCCTGATCGAATCGGCCGACGGCGGCACTCTGTTCCTGGACGAGATCGGCGACCTGAGCGTGGAATTGCAAACCCGCCTCTTCCGCTTTGTCGAAGAGCGCCAACTGCGCCGCTTGGGCGGGCTCGAACCGGTACGCGTGGATTGCCGGATTCTCTGCGCTACGAACCAGGACCTGGCGGCGAAGATCAAGGCCGGCACTTTTCGCGAAGAGCTTTATTACCGTCTGGGCGTGGTCACCGTGAAGCTGCCCCCCTTGCGTGAGAGGCCGGAAGATATCCCCCACCTGGCCAGTTTCTTCCTGGAGCGCTTTTCACGGCGCTACGGCAAGAGCCTCAGCGCCTCTCCCCGATTCTATGAAGCGCTTCTGCGCCAGCCCTGGCCGGGTAACGTCCGGCAGCTCAAGAACGTGATAGAAAGGCTCACCGCCCTGCACCCCGGCGGGGTGCTGGAACCGGAAGACCTCGCCGACGATCCACAGCCGCCCGCCGTGGCCTGCCAGCTTTCGAGTCTTCCGTGGAAAGAGGCGCGCGAGCAGTATCTGTCCAGCTTTGAGCTCTCTTACGCCCAAGCCGTGCTGGCGCGGTGCGACGGGAACATCAGCGCGGCGGCGCGCGAGGCCGGCGTGGATCGCAAGACCTTCTACGCGCTGCTCCGGCGATCTGGGGAATAGATTCCACAACTCTCCGGCTATTTCGGGGAATCAGCTCCCCATATTGCGATTTCCTCCCTACTAATGTATTGAGATAACAGGAGCCCATAAGTGGCTATCAGAGTGCCATGAGAGCGGCATGGTTCTACCGCGTAGAAGGTCCTGGCTTCCGGCTGTCATGCCGATCCTGGGGGTTCTTGTTTTGCTCCCGCAGCCGGGGCGGGCGATTCCTGCGTTCGCCCGAAAGTACGGTGTGAAGTGCTATGCCTGCCACACCATTCCGCCTGCCCTGAATAAGACCGGCTACATGTTTAAACGGTTGGGATACCGGATGCCTCCCGACGATATGGACGGAACCAAGGCGGCGCCCAAGGTTGCCACGTTGGGAAATGACATCAAATTCAGCATCACCAATTCGCTCGCGGTCATCGCTCAGGGGAGCTTCACCGTGGACAAAACGAATGGCACCGGGGGCGTCAGTCCCACCTCCAGTTCCAGCTTCAATCTGGATGAAGCCGCGCTGTTCATAGCCGGGGCAGTGCCGGACACCGGATTTTCCTACTTTACGCACTTCGAACTGTATCAGGGCGGTAGTACGAACCTCGAACAGGCGGTGCTGGGCTACACCGCCGGCCGCGCCAACAGCAGCTATTTCGTCAAGGCCGGCGAAATGCACATGCAGGAGGGAGAAGGCACGCGGGCAGCCATGTTCTACAACCTGTTCCCCGATCCCTCCATCCTGCTCACCAATACCAGCCCCATCAACTTCACCCTGGACCAGCATCCAGTGGGGGTCAACGTGGGATACACGTGGGCGTCGAATTATTTCAAGCAGGTGTTCGCGATCTCGGCCAAAGTCACCAACGGGCTGAACGCCGACGGCAGCGAGATCCTGTTCAATTCCACCAAGAACTCCAAGGACTACTGGTTCGACGCCGATTACTGGTTCGGGCCCGATGGCGGCGTCACGTTCATGGCCTACCACGGCACCAAAGACCAGGTACAGAATATGGGCGCCCCCGACGAGTTTACCTACCGTCCCAACATTCGCCGCTATGGCATCTTTGGCAACTACCTGTTCTTCGACAAGCTCGACGTTCTGGGCGGATACATGCGCAGCGACGACGACTGGCTGGACGAATCCGGCAACCCGCTCACTCACTTCATTTCGAATGGATACCGCGCCGAAGTGGATTATTACGTCCAGCGCGGCTTCGCGGTAATGGCCCGGTACGATCGCCTGGCCCAGACCATCGCCAACGGGCCGGTAAACCATACGTCGGCGTGGAACATTGGCACGGAGAAAGCGCTCACGGAGCTTGGCAACGTAGTGCTGCGCGCCAGCTATGGCCGCGAAACCGATCAGGACCCGACCACCGGCGCGCTGTTTACCGACAAACTGCTCAAGCTCGATATACGAATAATGTGGTAGGACAGGCCTCCCGGCGTGTCCCTTTTTAAAGGAGCGATATTTCATGAAACGACTGATTCAGATTGCCCTCCTGCTGGCGCCCCTGTCATTGGTGGCGCAGACCAGCAACGTGGTGCTTCCACAGGACAAGGGGCCCGACAAGATCAATGTGAGCGCCTATCCGGCTCCGCAGCAGGCGGCCTATAAAACGTTTTCCAGCAAATGCTCCAAGTGCCACACCATCTCTCGGCCCATCAACACCATGATGAAGCGCGATGAGTGGGAGCGGTACGTCAAACGCATGATGCACAAACCGAATTCCGGCATCAGCGACAACCAGGGAAAACAGATCTTCGAGTTTTTGGTTTTCGATCAGACCGAGCGAAAAGACAAGAACCCGACGGCGTTTTTCCCGGCGCTGAGCGATGAGGAGATCGACAAGCTGAAAAAGAAGTGAAGGGAAGCCTCCATGCGCTACCGCGTTACAGTCCCGGACCGCGAATACTTCGACCGTAACATCCCGTGCCGTACCGCCTGCCCCATCCACACCGAGTGCGGGCGGTATGTGCAATCCATCGGGATGTCCCGCGATGAGGAGGCTTACCTGCTGGCCCGCGCTCCTAACCCATTTGCTTACGTGCTGGGACGGATTTGCGCGCACCCTTGTGAGGATGCCTGCCGGCGCGGGAAGATCGACGAGCCCATCGCCATCTGCGCGCTCAAACGATACGCCACCGAGCGCCACAACCTGGGCATCGGACACGATCCGGCCCGCAAAAGTCTGCCGCCGGCGCGCAAGCGCAAGCAGAGAGTCGCCATTGTGGGAGCGGGGGTGTGCGGACTTACCTGCGCCCACGACCTGGCGCTGCTCGGCTACACAGTAGAAGTTTACGAGTCCGCTCCGGTCCCCGGCGGCATGCTCTATCTGGGCATTCCCCACTTCCGGCTTCCGCGGGAAATTATCAAGATGGAGGTGGATAACATCCTGGCCCTGGGGGTCAAGCTCCATACCCGCATGATGCTGGGGCGGGACATCTCTTTTGCGCAACTGCGCTCCCGGTTCGACGCGGTGCTGCTGGCTACGGGGCTGAACAAGGGCCGCGAACTCAACATTCCGGGCGCGCACCTGGCCGGGGTCTTCAACGGCATCGATTTCCTGATCAACGCCAATCTGGGGTACGAAATCGAACTCGGTAAGCGGGTGGCGGTGGTGGGCGGCGGTAACGTAGCCATCGATGTAGCTCGCGCCGCGGTGCGTTTGGTGCACGAATCGGGGTCGAGCGGCGCCGCCGAATCCGGCGCCGAGAGCCTGCAACCCGCCTTGGATGCGGCGCGCATGGCGATGCGGTCCGGCGCCGAACAAGTATGCCTGGTCAGCCTGGAATCGCGCCAGCAGATGCCCGCGTGGCAAAGCGAAGTTCACGAGGCGGAGCACGAAGGCATCGTCGTGGACAACGGGTGGGGGCCGAAGGAAATCGTAGGCGCGGATGGTGTGGTGACGGGACTCAGGGTGCGCGCCTGCGTCTCGGTGTTTGACGAAAACGGCCGTTTCAACCCAGCGTTCAGCGACCAGGAAAAGGTGATTCCGTGCGATACCGTGGTGCTGGCCATCGGCCAGCAGGCGGACCTCTCCTTCCTGGGCGGCGACACCGACGTTCAAGTAACTCCGCGTGGAATTCTCAAGATCGACGAAAACCTCATGACGACGGCGCCCGGCGTCTTCGCCGGCGGCGACGTGGCGTTCGGACCGCGTGTGCTGGTGGAAGCCGTGGCCAACGGGCACCGCGCGGCGCGGTCCATCCACGTCTTCTTCAACGGCAAGAGCACCAAGACGGTGCTGAGCCGTTTCCGGATCTTCAACAACTGGGAGATGCCGCGCGGCTTCCTGGGAATCCCGCGCCAGACTATGCCGGTGCTGCCGGCCAACCGCCGCATCGGGATCGCCGAAGTGGAACTGGGCTTCGATGAAAAGCAGGGGCGCGCCGAAGGGCTGCGCTGCCTGAAGTGCCAGGTCAACACCATCTTCGACGGCTCCAAGTGCATCCTGTGCGCCGGATGCGTGGATGTCTGTCCCGAGAATTGCCTGCGGCTGGTGGACCTGGTGCAGGTGCAAGGCGATGAGCGGTACGACACGCTGATTCGCAAGCGTTACGGGGTCGCGGCCGCCGATCTTGCCTTGGGGCAGGCGGGGGCAATCATCAAAAACGAAGACAAGTGCATTCGCTGCGGTCTGTGCGCCCAGCGGTGCCCTACCAATGCCATCACCATGGAGGCTCTGGAGCAGCAGGAACGGGAGGTATTCGAATAGACATGAAGCGACGATTCTTTGTCAGTTGGGGCAGCGCGGGGCTGGTGGCTTTGTGGTCGGCCATCAGTTTGAGCCTGGGAGCGGTGGTCCGCTTCCTGACGCCAAGCGTGTTTTACGAGCCGCCGCAGAGCTTCAAGATCGGGACTCCGGGGGATTTTTCCTTCGGCCCCCCCACTTTCATGGCGGAAGAAAAAATCTACGTGTTCCGCGATCGCGAGAGAGGCTTCGCGGTGGCCAGCGCCGTCTGTACCCACCTCGGCTGCACGGTGGGGTATTTCCAGAGCGACGAGCGCTTCCATTGTCCCTGTCACGGCAGCGTGTTCGGCGCCGATGGCAGGGTTTTGCACGGCCCGGCGCCGCGGCCGCTCGAGTGGTTTGAAGTGACTCTGGCCCGCGATGGCCAACTGAGGGTGGACAAGGACCACTCCGTCCTGGCAAGTTATCGCCTCATGGTGTGACGATGAATCCCATACGAGATATCTGGCAGTCGATCGTCCGGCGGGACCCGCTGTCCACCGACAAGGGGAAGAGCGAATTTGTCTTCCTCAACGTGTGGCTTCACATTCACCCCGCCAAGGTGAAAAAAGAAAACCTCAAGGTGAAGCACACGTTCTACCTGGGGTTCATCACCTTTTTCCTCTTCCTCATCCTGGTGACCACCGGGGTGGCTCTGATGATTTACTACCGCCCCTATCCGCCGCAGTCCTACCAGGACATGAAGGACCTCCAGTTTGTGGTGTATCTGGGGAGCTTTCTGCGCAACATGCATCGCTGGTCGGCACACGGGATGGTGATCTGCGTCTTCCTGCACATGTGCCGCGTGTTCTACACGGGCTCGTACA
>JARLGM010000200.1 GCA_031292755.1 Candidatus Sulfopaludibacter sp. | reverse complement strand
TTCGCATACCACGGATGCACGGCTTCCCGCCGCACTTCCCCGGCTCAACCGTAATCCGATTGAACAGGTCTACTGTAGCCATGGAACCAGTTTAGAACACCCTGGACTTGGCGAGTTGGCCATGGTGGCCGTGACGTGGGGTTATCGTACTTTGACCGCCGAACCGGGTTTGGGGAAACGTGGAGCTGAGGCCGCCAGAGACCGCTTCAACATTGGCCGGCATTTGACGACTCAGGCTTCAGGAGCCGGTATGCGCGGCGGGCCACGATCAGCTCTTCGTTGGTCGACAGCGCCAGGACCGCGACTCCGGATTGGTCAGAGGACACCAGCCGGTCTCCGCTGCCGGTTTCATTGCGCACCGGGTCGATCTGAATGCCCAGAAACTCCAGCCCCGCGCAGCAGGCGGCACGGAGGCGGGCGGAGTTTTCGCCGATTCCGCCGGTGAACGCCACGGCGTCCAGCCCGCCCATGGCGGCGGCGTAGGCTCCCAGCGTTTTCTTTACCTGGTAGACGAACACGGCCAGGGCCTGTTCCGCCTGTGCGCTGCCAGTGGCCGCGGCGGCTTCCAGGTCCCGCACATCGCCGCCGGGCACGCCGGACAATCCGGCGAGTCCGCCGCCCGTGGCCAGTTGCCGGCGCACCTCTTCCGGACCCCAGAGGTGGCGTTCCATCATATATAGAACGGCGAACACGTCGAGGTCGCCGTGACGGGTGGCGTTCTCCAGGCCCGACTGCGGCGAGAATCCCATGGTGGTATCGATGCTGCGGCCGCGATCGATGGCACACATGGAAGAACTGCCGCCGAGATGGCAGCTTACCAGGCGCACCGGGCGGCCGAGCATTTCCGGCACGCGCCCGGCGATGTACTGGTGAGAGGCGCCATGAAAGCCGTATTTGACCACGCCCTCGTCAATCCAGGAGCGGGGGACGCCGTACAGGCGGGCGTGCTCCGGCATGGTGACGTGAAACTCCGGCTCGAAGGCGGCGACAACCGGCACGCCGGGCATTGCCAGGCGGAACGCCTCAATGGCCGTCAGATAGATGGCGTTGTGCGCCGGGGCGGCGGGCAGAAACTGGCGCAGCGCATCGACCACGCCGTCATCCACCAGGAACGTCCCGCGGTAATGCGGCCCGGCGTGCACGGCCTTGAGCACGATGGCGTCGATCTTGTCCTTGCCACCGGAAATCTGCGCGATGGCCTCGCGATAGTCGCGGACGCGCTCGACGCGTCCCTTCGCCCGAACGGTTTCGGACGGCATCTCCAGGACCTGGTACTTGAGTGAAGTCGAGCCCAGGTTCGGTATCAGAAGGTTCATTTAATTCCGCGGTATTGCGTTTTGAGACCTTGCAGATTCTTGGCTGCAAGCGGCTGAAACTGACTCTTAATGGCGGCGCAGTCGCGGTAGAAATCGGCGGCGTCCTGCGGCTTCTCCATTTTATAATTGGCGAAGCCCAGTTCGTAAAGCACTTCCGCCTTGATTTCCTGATTGGAGCCCACCAGGGGCAGGGCCGCGCGCAGTTCCTTGTCGGCCTGGGGATATTTCACTTCGCGGTAGTACAGGGCGCCGCTCATATAATGGGCCAGCCCGGTAATGAGGTTCCTGCGTGCCGCCCAGTCGGCGTCCGACACGCCTTCGGGCTTGGGTTTGGAGGCCATGAGTTCCACCAGTTTGGCGGAATAGGCATGCACCTTCTCGGGTTCCTTCTTACTTCTGGAATAACTGTCGGCGACCACCAGGAGCATGTCCTCATTGGTCTGGTCGGTGGCGAGGGTTTTTTCGGCCAAGGCCACGGCCTTGTCGTTGTCGCCGGCCTGGCGGTAGGCGACGAAGAGCAGATTCTGGGCCTTGGGAACGTACTCGCTCTGGGGATCCTGGGTCTGCAACTGTTCGATGAGTACCACGGTGACCTTGGGATCGCGCGATTCCGCCGCGGCGCGGTAGAGGGCGTAATCCGTATACTGATCCACCTGCTTGGCGTAATCGACTTCGGCCTTCCAGCTATCCACCTGTTCGGCGTCTTTAGGCTGCGGCGCGGAGGCCATTTTCCGCGCATTGGCGGAGGCCACGGCGGACCACTTTTTGATGCCGGCGATGTCCTTTTTGGCCTCAGAGGCTTTCAAGTTCTGGAGGGCGGATTCGGGATCTTCCGGATCCAGCGCCAACAGTTTTTCACCGGTGGCGACGATCTTGTCCGAATCGCCGGCCTTTACATAAATTGCCTGTAACTGTTCCAGCACCCAAGGGGCGCCGGGCGATTTGGGGAACTGGTCGGCGAACTGCTCGAGGAGCGCCGCCTTTTTGGCCGAGTCGCTCTCTTGCAGCGCCTGTTGCAGAAGTTTGCCTTCCGGCTTCTCTGCATCGACGTCTTCCATCTTATGGCGCTGTCCGAAAGCCGCCAGGGCGAACGCCGTCAGGATAATAAGTGTGCGCACACGTCACCCCCTACATTCGACGGCATGTTATCACAACGCGAGGTGGGTGGCGTACGGTGTACGGCTAGTGGCGGTCGTGGCCGAAATCGCGGTGATCGCGGTCGCGGTCCCAGCGATGGTCATGCTCGATGCGGCCGTGTTCGCCGTCCCAATAGCCGGCGAAAAACTGGCGTCCGTCATGATGGGGGCCGATCCAGCGGGCTCCCACATACGGGGGACGGGTCCAATAGCCGGCGTGCCACCGGTAGTGCCCGCCCGCCGGATACCAATAGCCATCCACCCACATAAAATCGGGTCCCGGCATCACCGGCCTGACGCGCACGATGCGGGGTGGCGGCGGCGGACCGATGGCGATGCCGACGGAAATCTGAGCGAAGACTATGCCACCGGCGAGGAGGAGCAATGCAAACAGTTTGTTTCTCACATAGAAAATCTTGGCAAAACGGTGCGCAACTGCGCAAATGGCAGGGTGCGATTGGCTACAGTTCAAAGCCGCCTTCTACTGAATGAAACCAAGCTGCCTGAGGGTGGTGCGGGGTTCGTCGTTTTCGAAGCGGGTGAGGGCGGCCTTCTCGCGGCCGCCATCGACGGCGACGGCGAACGGGTATGCCGTGTAGCCGAAGATGGTTTTCAGCCTTTCAAAATCGCTGGTGACTACGGCGTTGAGTCCGCTCTCTTTCAGGAATGCGCCGGCGTAGGCCGTCTGTTCGACGGGAATGGCTACGATGCGGGTTTCGCCCCAGGCAAAGGCCGACATGCGTTTGGCGGATTCCAGGCAGTGGGTGCACAGCGGGTTAAAAAAGAAGAGCAGCACCTTGCCGCGGCCGAGGGAATAAGGCTGGCCGTTCACCAGGATGCTTTCGGGAGCTTTGGCGCCGGTCTGGCGCGCGGCTTCCACCCCGTAGGAGACGAACGCGAACACCGCCACCACCCCCGCGATCACCAGGGCGGTGCGCAGACTCCCGGAGGGTTTCGACCAAATGCCGGCGCAGGCCGCGGCCGCCAGCATGAGCAGGTCGCCCAGGAAGAATTCCGGGCCCACCACGCGCTTCACCCACGGGAAGCAACTGCAATCCGCTCCGCGAAGGGCGCTGTAGTTAAGCACGAAATAGCCCATGAACACGAGCAGGAGAATGCCGATCAGGATGGCGCCCCAACGGCGGAATCGCGGCACCAGAATCAACACCGCGCCGAGGGTTTCGGCGATGCCACAACCCAGCGCGGCGGCCAGGCTCAGGCTGGCCGGCACGTTGAGTTGAGTGATTCTTTGCGCCCATCCCTGGGGGTCAACCGTTTTCCACAAACCGGAGATCAGGAACAGAATGGCGATGAGGGCGGCGCTGGTCCAGCTCAGGGCGGTTTTCCAGCCGGGGAGTTCCAACGAGGCAAGCCCCTCCCCAGGGTGTGCCATACTGTCGTTCATGGCCCCATTGTAGCGTTTTCAGGCGCCCTGGGGCTTTTCGCAGCCATGCTGGCCCTTGTTCTGCTTCTCTTCGCATCCGCCACGCGCGTGCAACTGGTGGATGAGCCGTTCGATATTCCGGCTCACGACTGGCGCTTCGATTCGGAGTTGGGGCTGCACCAGCATGCAGCTACCCTGATGGCCCGTTTCCAGGTGAGGAGCGGGGGCGAAGTGCGGCTTCTGCTGATGACCCGGGAAGATGTGGAGCGGATGAGCGCCGGCAAACCGCACGATACGCTGATGACGTTCGGACCGGCTCACTCCGGACGCCTGCAATACGCCGTGCCGCATCCCGGCGATTACGTGCTGGTGGTGGACAATCGCGAGAACTCAGAACCGGCGCGCGTTCACCTTTCCGTCTGGCTGGATTTTCGGCCCGTCACGGGCATTTCGCCGCAGCGCCAATTTACGGTCATCCTGCTCAGCTTCGTGTTTTTCTTCGGCGTGGTGGGCTGGTCCGCACACAGGATTTGGCGGGGAATCCATCGCTGACGGCGGGCACGGACCACGACACGGGCGCGGCGGGTGAGACCCGGCGTTCCTGCATTTGTGCTATTACCTGGGTTGAGTCCATCCATGAATCGCATGCCCTCAAAGCTGCTCCCGTTTGCACTGCTGCTCCTCCCCTGCCCCGGCTGGGCGCAGCCCGCCCCCTCCGACCCGAAGCGGGCGGCGGAGTTTACCGCCGATGCCGCGGCCGGCTTGAAGGCCCTCCAAACCTGGTATGCGGAGGACACGGGTTTATGGAAAACGACCAATTGGTGGAACGCGGCGAACGCGGTAACCGTGCTCGATGCTTACTCGAAGTTGAGCGATACGCCGGATTTCAGGCCCGTCCTGGCCAACACGTTCGACCGCAATTCGAAAAAGAACTTTCTCAACGATTACTACGACGATGAAGGGTGGTGGGCGCTGGGTTGGGCCGGCGCCTACCAGATAACGCACGAGGCGCGCTATCTAGAAATGGCGGAAACCATCTTCGCGGATATGGCGGGGGGCTGGGATGACAGCACCTGCGGCGGCGGCATCTGGTGGAAAAAGCCCAAGCAGTACAAGAACGCCATTGCCAACGAGTTGTTCCTTTCCGTGGCCGCCAAATTGGCGAGCCTCACGCCGGACGCCGGGAAGAAGGCCAAATACCTGGACTGGGCGCAACGCGAATGGAAATGGTTTGAGGCATCCGGAATGATCAATGCGGACCATCTGGTGAACGACGGGTTGGATGCGGCATGCCAGAATAACCATCGCACCACGTGGACCTACAATCAGGGCGTGATCCTCGGCGGCCTCACCATCCTCTCAAAAGAATCCGGCGACGCGAAGCCCCTGGAGGTTGCGCAATCCATCGCGTTGTCGGCGATTTCGCGGTTGACGGACCTGGACGGCGTGCTCCACGATCCCTGCGAACCGGCCCGCTGCGGAAACGATGCCACGCAGTTCAAGGGCATTTTCTCGCGGAATCTGGCAGTGCTGAATGCGGCGGCTCCGGTGCCGGGCTTCCGCGCCTTTTTGCGGAGGAATGCCGAGAGCATCTGGAAGAATCGTGACGCGGACAACCGGCTTGGCGTCGTTTGGTCCGGGCCGTCGGAAGTGAAAAACGCCTCGACCCAGGTTTCCGCCCTGGACGCCCTGGTGTCCGCCGCCGAAGCGGAGGGCGCCGCGGCCGGGAAGTAGTCCGAATCCGGTATAGCGCAGGACGGTAGGGACGTATCGCGGCCGCTGGATTAAAGTGGTACCGAAGGAGACACCCCGACCATGCGATTGCCACTTCTCGCGTCTTTCATTCTGGCGCTGCCACTCTGCGCCCAGGTAAAGATCACGCAGGCTGCTCCCGGCCGGATTCTCGTGGAGATCGACGGCAAGCCTTACACTACCTTCTACCTCGCCCCCGGCGGTAACAAACCCTATGTGTGGCCTCTCAGTACTGCCTCCGGCGCTGTGGTCACTCGGCACTATCCCATGGAGGAGTTCCCCGGCGAGACCAAGGATCACCCGCACCACCGCGGCATGTATTTCGCGCACGGCGACATCAACGGCATCAACTTCTGGCAGACCGAACCCCGAATGGGACCGGTCCCGGCCGTCCCGCAGAAGGATCCAGGCAGCGGTTTGTGGCAGGGTAGCATGAGGTTGAAGCAGATCGTTGCGGCCAAGGGCGGTAAGAAGTCCGGAACCATCAAAGCCGTGTTCGACGGCCTGGACGCTTTCGGCAAGCCGATCATGACGGACACCCGCACGATCACCTTCTACTCAGATCCGCGCCTGCGAACCATCGATTACGAGGTGGCGATCCATGCGCAGGAGAAGCTCACGTTCCAGGACACCAAGGAAGGCACCTTCGCCATCCGCCTGGCCACGTCGATGACCGAAGAGAAGGGCGGCGGACGGATGGTGAATGCCGAAGGCAAGGAGACCGAGAAGAACGTCTGGGGCAAACGCTCGGCGTGGGTGGACTATAGTGGACCGGTGGACGGGCGAACCGTGGGCGTGGCTATTTTCGATAACCCCGCCAACCCGAGGTATCCCACATACTGGCACTCGCGCGGCTACGGACTGCACGCTGCCAACATTTTCGGGGTGCATGATTTTACCGGCGACAAGTCACAGGATGGCAGCATGACCATCGAGCCGGGGAACGAGTTGCATTTCCGGTACAGGGTGGTCATTCACGACGGCGATGCGGTGGCGGCGAGAATCGCGGATCTGTACCAGGAATACACGGCCAGGCAGTAGTCGTTTCGAGCCCGCATATCAGCCCGAGATTCGGAACCGGAAGCACATGTCTTCGCCGAACCACTGGACGTAATTGGTACCCCATCCGTTGTTGAACAGGCTGAAATGGAAGCCGCGTGCCAGGTCGGGCTGATTTCGGGAAAAGTTCACTGGCATTTTCTCGCCCAGCGCCACCACCGGCGAATCCAGCGGTTCGATCGTAAGAGCGCCTTCCGGACCTTGATAGCGCAGACCGCCGAGGACGGCGTGCATGGACCGGTTGCCGCCGGTGACCACATCGAACGGCGAAACGGGGCCGCCGGATTTTTCGAGCAGCCAGCCGCGCGGATCGGAAGCAGATGGCTGAAAACTGAGCCATAGAGCTTCCGGCATCCGGTTGGCGACCTTTCCGAACCAGGAAAAGCGAATCTCGACGGTGGGTTCGTCCTGGGGCAGGATCAATTCCAGGTACATCTTCTGCGGCCAAGCCGTCCGGCCGGCTTTTTCGGCCTCGCGATCGTCGATCCTGAGTTGGGCTTGGATCCTATGACTGGTGGCATCGCCGGCCTGGCGGCATTCGGTGAGCACCGGCGTCCAGGTCCGGCTCGTGGCGCCGAAGCGCTCGATATTCGGCTTGCCGAAATCCTTCGGCGCCCAGTCGGCCTTGCTTTTCAGGTACGCCGCGAAGAAACGGTCGTAGTCACTCTTCGAGAGCGTCTGGTAGGAGAACAGAGCGAGCGGATGGTCAGCGGAGGCCCAATCGTGCCCGGTCTTCTTACTCTGCAACTTCGTGATGGCGCCGGTGTGGGCATCCAGCGCAACGGTGAAGTGCCTGGTCTCAATGGGATCGGCGGCGGGATGCGGGCGCAGCCCCATGGTTGCGGGCACCGCGGGCTGAAGCGCCCGCACCCGCTCGGTTGCCTGCGAACGCAGCGGCGCCGGCAGGGTCGCAATGGCATCGAACAGATCCTGCCGCTTTTCCTGCCAACTGAATAACACCACCTGGTACTTCGGCTGACTCAACACCGGTTCGAGATCGCGCGGTGTATAGTGATCGAAATCCAGCCAGGTCTTGGTATCGGTGCCCCAGGTGTGCTCCACTTCCAGAAGGAAGCTGCTGAGGAACGCGAGATCCGTCGCATCGCCCGCTTGCAACTTTCGGTCCGCTAGCCACGCCTCGCGCAGGCGCGCCACTTCACGGTACCGGGCAACCTTGAGCGGATCGCTCGGCACGCCATAGATCCAGGTATCGCCGATCTCCTGCGTCACCACCGGCAACTGCGCGCGGTACGGATCGACGGCGTTGGCGATGCCGGTAAGGTTCGACGCCTTTACCTCGGCGTTAGGGAACTGCTTGCGCAAGCCGGCGAAGATGCGATGAATTTCCTCGATGGTGTGGGGACCGGCGTTGTCATTGCGGACCTCCACATCCACCGCGAGGTCCGACCCGGGTATTTTGACGACGCCGCCATATTCATGCAGATGGTACATGACCACGAGCGAATGGCCGGAGGAATCTTTCCACAAGAAAATGGGCGGCAGATCGGGCGGTGTGCTCGCCGAATTGACTCCGATGTCGAGGAACGTCACGCCGTTCTCAGCAATGGGGCCGATTATGCCGCGCGTATGTCCCGGCACGTCCGTCATCTTGGCGCCCGTGGTGGTGCGCTCGAAGCGGCGGTCGAGCGCTTTGGAAAGACCCACGCCGCCGGCGATCAGGGAACGATCCAGGAGCTCTGTCTGCCAAGTGAAGGGAAGGGCGTGCCAGGCAATGTCACCGGCGGCAATCGCCTGTTCCATGCGCTGTCGCGCCGGCCCGGCCACCTTTTCGAGGTATTGATAAATCAACCACGATCCAGTGGTCCACACGTAACGATCGTTACCCTCGGCACGCATGGCCGCCGCGGCTTGCATGGCCCGCGGAAAATGCTGTTCGAAATACTTCTTGACTACGTTCGCCTGGGTATCGACGAAGCCCACGTCCAGATGGCACTTGAACATCACCAGAACGCGTTTCACCCCGGTGTCGGCGACCGGGGATCCGGGAGCCTGCCAGGCCCGGAGCGCACTCGTGGCGAGCAGATTACCAACGAAATTACGGCGTCTCATCATTCTCCAGGTTATGACTTTGCGAGCGAAAGCACTACGATGGACAGCACCGCAGCCCTTCCATTCTGCCGTCACCACGCCCCAGATCATGGCGGCGATCAGGATCAGCGACGGGTCTCGGTGTTCGTCAACCTTACGCCGGCTTCCGGAACACGGGCTACGGCTGGATGCAGCCACTTGCGGGTGAGTGGCGGTTCATCTGATCCTTTGAGGGCTGTCAAGCACATCCCGCGCCACGGCGGCTGTGTTGGCGTGAATCGTGATAGTGTCTTCCACGCTTTCCGCGTAGCCGCCGGCCAGCACGATCGCCAACGGAATCTTCTGCTGCGCCGCCGTCCAGATTACCAGCCGGTCCCGCTCCATCAAACCGTCGAAGGTCAGGGACAGCCCGCCCAGTTGATCCTGGTAGTAAGGGTCGGCGCCGGCCGCATAGATCAGCAGTTCCGGTTGGAACATGGTGAGCGCCGCGCGATAGCCGTTGCCCAGCCGCTGCAGGTACTCCGCATCGCCGACGTCGTCCGCCAGATGAATGTCCAGGCTGGAAGGCGGCTTTTCGGTCGGGTAGTTATTGAACTGCTGAATGGACAGCGTGAACACCGACTGGTCGCCCGCAAAAATCGCCGCCGTGCCGTTGCCGTGGTGCACATCGCAATCCACCACCATGGCGCGCCTGATGACGCCATCGCGCTGCAACACGCGAATCGCCACGGCGATATCGTTGATGGCGCAGAACCCTTCGCCGTGATCCGGGAAGGCGTGGTGAAAGCCTCCGCCCACGTTGAACCCGATGCGCGTCTCCAGAGCCTGGCGCGCCGCCAGGATGGTGCCTCCGGCGGCCAGCCAGAACGCCTCCACCATCTGCCGCGAGTAGGGAATCTCGAGCCGCAGCACGTCCTGATAGGTCAGCGTGCCGGTGCGCAACTTCTTCACCCACTCGGCGTTGTGTACCAGCAGCACGTCTTCATCGGTGGCCGGTGCAGGCGGCAGGAAATCCTCCTCCCCGGCGAAGCGCGTCCAACGCAGCCGGTCGTGCAGCCACTTGTACTTCTTGGAGGGGAAGACGTGGCCGCCCAGGTTGAGGTCGTACTGTTCGGAATAGATGAGCCGGTAAGGCAGCATCGCTACTGTGTTTCGGATTGCAGAGCCGTCACCACGGCCACATTGAAAATATCCTCCGCCGAGCAGCCTCGCGAAAGATCGTTGGCGGGCTTGGCCAGCCCTTGTAGAAACGGGCCGATCGCCATCGCCCCGCCCAATCGCTCCACCAGTTTATACGAAATGTTGGCCGCACTGAGTGTGGGAAATACCAGCGTATTGGCGCGTCCCGCAACTTTGGAACCGGGCGCTTTGGAGCGGCCCACCACGGCGGAAACCGCGGCGTCGGATTGCAGTTCTCCATCCACATTCAACTCCGGCGCGCGCGCCTGCACAATCCTCAGCGCCTCTACCACCTTGTTGACTTCCGCGCCTTTGCCGCTGCCCTTGGTGGAGAAGGTCAGCAGCGCCACCGCCGGCTCCGCGCCCATCAGCACCCGCGTGCTTTCCGCGGTGGCGATGGCGATATCGGCCAATTCGCTGGCCGACGGATCCACCACCACCGCGCAATCGGCGAACGCGATCAGCCCGTTGTGTCCCAGCGACCGGTCTTGCAGTGCCATGATGAATACGCTCGAGACCAGGCGCGTGCGCGGCGCCGTGCCCACGCAATGCAGCGCCGCGCGAACCGTATCGGCGGTGCTGTTCACGGCGCCGCCCACCGACCCGTCGGCATCGCCCGCGCCCACCATCAGCGACGCAAAGTAGAGCGGCTTTTTGGCGATGGCCGCCGCTTCCATCTGAGTGATGCCCTTGGCGCGGCGCCGCTCGTAATACAGCGCCGCGTACTTCGCAGCAGCGGGCGAACCGGCCGGATCGACAAACATCACGCCCTCGGAGGCATTCGCCGGCTTCGGCCCCACCAGCACCGGTTTGACCACGCCTTCCCGCGCCAGGCGCGCCGCCGCCTCCAACACGCGCGGGTCGCTGCCCTCCGGGAATGCGATTCTCTTTTTCAGCTTGCGGGCCCGTTCGATAAGCCCGGACATGAACAGCTTTGCCGATTCAGGAATTTCCGCCATTCGAAGTTAAGAGTCTAACAGGTGGCGGGAGGGCTCTACTGTTTCTTCTTTGCCGTAGTGGCGGGAGCTTTTTTGGTCAGCCCCTTGGAATTCATGGGCGCGATGGTGTTCAGCATGTCCGCCAGTTCCTGGCGCAGCTTGTCGTACATGGCATTCGGCGGATCGAGTGCCTTGACGGCCCGTTGATAAAGCGCCACGGTCTCGTCTTTATTGCCCTCGGAGAACTGCTCCGAGGCCTGTTCGCTCAAGCCCTCCGCCAGGAACTTGGCGCGAATGGCGTTGGCCCGGTCGGCTGTCTCTTTGGCCTCTTCGAACTTCTTCTGCTCGATATAAAAGACGGCCACTTTGTCCAGCGCGAT
Source organism: Candidatus Sulfopaludibacter sp. (assembly GCA_031292755.1). Classification (GTDB taxonomy): domain Bacteria; phylum Acidobacteriota; class Terriglobia; order Bryobacterales; family Bryobacteraceae; genus Sulfopaludibacter. The sequence continues at coordinate 1,247 of JARLGM010000200.1, read as the reverse complement.
CGCCACCATCGGATGATCGTCGCCCACCGACGCGACCCACAGCCCGATCAGGCGCTGATAGACCGCATCCGCTTCGTCATATTTCTTCTGGCCGAACAGCGCGTACGCTAGGCCGTCCACATCGGCGATCAGATCGGCATTCATCTTGCCGAAGAGGCTCTCGCGAATCACCAGCGCGTGGCGGAAGGCGTTCTCGGCTTTATCGTAGGCCCGCAGCGTGGTCTGGACCGCGCCCAGCCGGTCCAGGTCGTACACCATCGAAGGATCCAGCGGTCCGCCGAGACGGGTGCGAATGGCGAGCGAAGTGTTCAGCGGGCTGATGGCATCCTCGGGCTTGGTCTGTTCCAGATAAATCTGCGCCATCCGGCTGTAATCGTCGGCCACCGCCATGCTGTCGAAGGTGGACTGGCGCACGTGCATGCTCAATACGCGATTCAGCACCACCATCGCCTGGCCATAGTCTTTCATGCCGCGGAAGAGACCCACGGATTGCAGCAGGTCGCCGGCGATCTTCGGGTCCTCGGGCCCCTGCGTCTGTTCGCGCCAGTTGATGGCCATCTGCAGATAGTCGTTGGCATCTTTGAACTCTCCCGCCGCGGCCCGCACGGCGGCCAGCCGCTTCAATACGTCATAGCGCTGAGGATCCTCCGGCGCCGTCTGCTGCACGGCATCCCACGCTTTCAGGTATGCCTGGCGGGCGGTTTCGTAATCGCCCTTCAGGTAGGTCGCGTTGCCCGCGTCGAGCAGCGACTTGGCGTCCTCGGCGGGAGCTTGCGGAACGGTCTGCGGAGGGGTGTCCTGGGCATGCAGCAGGAAGGCGCAAAAGAGAGCGGCAAGAGTCCATTGGCGCGACATGCTACATTTTGTAGTACTAATTCATTAGCGTTGTCAAGGCCGCCTCGCGCCGGATTGAAAATAATGGAACTTTCGAGGTCGCGGGCGTTGCTGGATCGGCCGCCGGATTCGCCGTAAACTGTAGTTTCCGGATTCCTCATGAAACTCCGCAACGTGCTTTTGCTGTGCGTCCTGGCCCTTCCCGCCGTGGGGGATGAAGGCATTTGGCTGTTCAACCAGTTTCCCCAGGATGCCGTCAAGGAAAAGCGCGAGTTCGAGGTCACCGGGCCGTTTCTGGAGAACCTGCGTCTGGCCAGCATGCAGTTAGGCTCCGGCTCCGCCGCCTTCGTTTCTCCGCATGGTCTGATCCTCACGGCGCACCGCGTGGTTGCCGGATGCGTCGCCAAGCCAGG